>JAAYRG010000113.1 GCA_012518885.1 Clostridiales bacterium
GGACTTGGCGTCGGACTAGGTGAAGTGCTTGGCACTTCTATAACTTTATCCTCTGTTTCAACTTCCATTGATTCATCTCCATTAATTCTTGTATCATCTTTTTGGCAAGCCATCAAAAAGATTCCAAGTACTAGTAGTAGTAAAAAGTAGATTAGTTTTTTCATAGTTCTAAAAGTTCCTCCACTTTGTCTATTAGGTAATCATAATCCTTTGTTTCTCCAAACCCATAGCTTGCATATATAAAAGGAATACCTGCATACCTGGCAGCCTTGCTATCACCATCAGTATCACCTATATATATAGGGTTTTTAAGATTGTTTCGTTCTATTACTAGTCTTATATTCTCTCCCTTAGATAACTGTGTCCTTTCCTGGTACTCATAATCAGTGAAGTACTTGTCAAATCCATAATAACCTAAAAAGGTTTCGATATACTTATGTTGACAGTTACTTACTATAAACAAATTATATTTTTTACTAAGCTTAGATAATACCCCTTCAACACCAGGGTATAACTTTCCACCATGTTGGGCTAGGTGGTCAATTTCGCTCTTACTACAAGCATCTTGTATTTCTTTTATTTTATGAGGGGGCAAATAGTGAAAAAAACTTTCGAATATCTCATGTGTAGGCATCCCCATATAACCTGCTAGGATCTCTTTAGTGAAATGTTTTTCTACTTCACCATATTCTTTTAAGACCTCATTCCATGAAATAACTACTTCTTCCGCAGAATCCCAAAGAGTACCATCTAGGTCAAAGATTATACTATCGAGATTAGTAAATTGGTCTAGTTTGCTTTTCATATCCTATTCTCATTCCTTTTTCTTATGTATATTATTATTTTTAATTATCTTCATAATTATAACATAATTTAGCAAAATTGTTGTATATTGAATGTTTTTATGATAATCATATTTGGATTTTTTCTATTTCGTATTGAGAATTAATCATAAGCCAAAATTGTGGATTATAGTTCATAATATTCCATATGGCTGTTCCACCTAAGTCATGTTCATTTACTATCTCTAGTAAGCCATTTATAGTCCTAGCATCAACAAACCAGACTATATGTTCTATCTGCTTCCCATTGCTAGATAAGGTATATCTAAAGTAAGGGTTCTTAGAGACTTCATCAAAATATATTATTACTTCATGAGACCTTGCCAAATGAATGGCTCTTTCATAGGATACAAGGTTTACACTAGATATACCAGCATAGAAAGGAAGCTCCCAGTCAAGGCCATG
This sequence comes from Clostridiales bacterium, assembly GCA_012518885.1. GTDB lineage: Bacteria > Bacillota > Clostridia > Lachnospirales > Lachnospiraceae > JAAYRG01. Next base: position 1,248 of record JAAYRG010000113.1, read on the forward strand.
GGTAATCGCTCCAACAACTATTTTATCTGGTGAAATATAATTTAGCAAATAAGCCAAATACGTTTCTATTACTCTAATACTACTAATAGGTGAAGGTGGTTCAGTAAACATAGCAGTCTCATTTCTAAAAACAATAACACCCTGGGCTAGCTGGTTTACTTTAGTATAATCTATTCTTGCAAAATTAATATCACTATTTGCAAAGCTAATACTAGGATTAATAGTAGCAAAGGCAAAAAAGCCTTCTTCATTTAAGCGATTTGCAAACTTTGTATAAAACTTCTCGTAAAGAGGAATATTTGAATATTCTATATATTGAAATGAAATATTTACTCCATAGTAGCCTTTTGCCTTTAGAATATTGATTACATTCTCTATTTGTTTGTCCTGAATATCTTCATCCAGAAGTAGCTCATATTCCGCTCTAATATCTGCCTCGCCTCTTGATGAAAGGGTTGTAAGAAGCATAAGGGGCATAACATTATAGGCCTTTGCTAAGTCAACTATCTGACTATCATCAATATATGTTATTATTTCCCCACCTACTGTTGCTGTGTAGTTCATAATTGATAGATAAGTCAAGTATGGTAATGTTTTCTCTAAAATGTCTATATTAACATAAGGAAGTGTATTCCCATGGGTGGTAATTGTCCTAGTCCTATCATAACTAATGACAAGAACATCTCCTGGAAATATATGTTCTCTATCAAAAAGCCAGGGATTATTCCTAAGTAACTCCATGGGTGTAACATTATGACTACTAGCTATTTCATCTAATGAATCTCCATCTTTAACTGTATAGGTAAGAGAAGGCTGTGCAACAACAATTGATTGTCCTACTACGAGGTCTTCCTGATATTCTAATCCATTATCCTGCAGTAGTCTCTGTATAGACATATTGTACTTTGCAGCAATAGATTCGATTGTTTCATCTGGTTCAATTACATGTATTATCATTTTTACCCTCACAAATCATTTAATACCATTATATGTAATGAACCCTATATCTATAAATAAAAGGATTGTTTTCAATGTAGAATATTTATTATAAAATTTAATGCTGGCTCTTATTATTATAAGGCCAGCACTAAAACTATGAATAGATATTAAACTTCAAACATCCTAAGGAGTCTTAGGTAATGATTTGCTTCACGTAGAGTATGGTCACCTAATAGGGGGATAATAATTGACCTAATATTGCAATCTAAGAGACCCTCAGTTGCAGCAGCCTTAAAGTCTCTTATATCTTTCGTAGCTTCAAGACTATCTTTTGTTACAGACTCTGCTGGACATGTCATATCCATTGCATCTAGGGCATCCTTAGTAAGCTCATCAAATTCTTTTCCAAAGTTATTTGCAACATTAAACAACTCTTCTTCACTTGGGTCTAGTAAGCCACGAATAAATTTAGCATGTTCTGCCATTATTCTATTCCAAAATGCTTCTTGGTTTAGTGCATCTCTTTGAATGTTTATATATCTGCGACTTTGAAGCCTTCTTACTAGGTCTAAATAAAGCTTAGCTTCTCTCATAATATGCTCAATTAGTAAGGGATAATTAACAGTAAACATTTTGCAACATAGAACATTATCTAGAATTCTAGCCTTAAAATCTATTAAGCCTGAAATCAGATGAATAGCCCGTCTATTAACTCTGTATACCTTTTCTACAAGTCCCCTACTTACCATATCATTACGAGCACAAGTTAAGTTCTCTTCTAACTTGGTAATATCAGTAGGAATATCTACACCAGTCAAAAACTCAGAAGCCTTTTCAGCTTCCAGGGTATAGGGGGTAACTATTTCGCCAGACTCTATAGCATTCTTGCTTATAACTCCATCAGAAAGAAGGACAACTTCTTTTAGTAATTTGTCAAACTCCATTCTAAATTCATTTGCCTTTTGTGTGCACTCCATGTCTTTTGGGGTAAATCCTAGTTGTAGAAAGAATGAATGTTCTTTCATTATCCTCATAAAGAATAAATGGAGTTCTAAGGACTGACGAACAAAAACTGCATTACTATTCAAAATCTGTCTCCTTATATTATGCTTCATTAATATAGTATTTTATATTATTGAAAATGTGACAAAATCTGCAATTTTCCCACTATTATAATATAAGAATCCATAAGGTCTTGTTCTTAATAATTATTACTTAACTTTACAATTATTAGTTCTGCAGGATTGTTAAATCTAAAGGGTAGGCCACTATTACCCAAACCACGACTTATAATCATATTAGTATTATTTTCTGTATAAAGTCCATCAGAGTATTTGGGAAATAAACCTTGGTGAGGAGAATACACATTCCCCAAGATTGGAAATCTTACCTGGCCCCCATGGGTATGACCTGTTAAAACTAGGTTAGCCTTTGCCCTTACAAAATCCTTAAAGAACTCGGGCCTATGTGATAATACTATGGAGTAGTCTTCTACTAAACTAGTAAGAAATTTTAGTTTCTCTACAAACCCCTCATTTTTATTAAGGCTATAATCAAGGGAGAGAGCTCCAGACGAATCAGTCATTAAACTTGCCGCCCTTAGGTTTAGCTTGTTTTGACTTAGTAAGCTAGCCCTAACCTTACTAGACAAACTTGAATTAATATTATCTAACAATCTACTCCTATAACTTTCGTTAAAGCTAACAACTTCACCATTACCTAACAAGCCATCCTTACCAGTCAAATTATAAATAAAGGTCTTAATAGATAGGTCCTTATTCTCACTAGTTTGTATATCAAGAAAATCTGGATCATCAAGACCAATAATGGAAATAGACTCATTCCCCTTTGTTAGCCTTATTACTTCATCTCTAAGAAGGATTACTCCTGCATCTACTAGGGCCTTTTCAAGTTTAACATAAAGCGTTGTCCATGCCTCGTGGTTGCCTGTTACATAAAAGGTTGGCGCTATATTAACAGCACCATTAATAAAATTCATTACTATATCTATATCATTGTAATTAGAATCAATTAAGTCACCTGTAATTGCAATATAGTCAGGACCAGCCTTCTTTATTGCCTCAAGCAAATCCTTTTGATTTTCTCCATAATTTGCACTATGCAAATCAGATACATGGGCAATTACTGTATTATTAAAAACTTGGGGTAACTTAGTATCCTTTATATCATATTGATTTATTTCAAACATTTATTTTCCTTCCTTGAAACAAATAACTAAAAAACTCTATATCTATATTAGACATAAACCATCTAAATCTATAGGAGAACTTCTAAATATTTTACTAGTATCTTATCTACACGAAAAACCCTTGCATATTCCATTAGTAGCTTAATGTTTCTATCAGTTCGTTTTGCATATGACCTTAAAGCCACTTGAAAAACCCTAGCATCCATATCACTTCTACTTCTTATAACATCACAAAGAGTCCGCTCAATATTATATGTAGGTACATCAAATCCTGTATCAGTTTTTACATAAATTAATCCAAGGTCATGAAGGTCTGGCTTAATAGTAAATACCTTTATCCCTTCTGCTGTAAGTTTAGAAGGATTATAGCCAGTCTTAACAGTAACTGTGTATCTATCACTTGTATTAGCTAAAATCTTATGAAGGTAGAGAGCGCTATCATGGGAGTAAACTACTTGTTTACTTCTTAGGCTAATAACATACATGTTATCAAGTTCAGCCTTAGGAGAGGCAAATATTCCATGGGAAACTTTTGTGAATTTATGTTCATCAAGGTACTTGTATAAAGTTGGTTTGGTTATTCCTATATTTAAAGCATCAGCAGTTTTTATAATACCCCTATGGTCTTTTACTAACTTATGCAATTTGTTTTCATACGACATTAGTTTCATTCCTTTCAGTCTAAGATTATATACCTTATTAGTATTAAAGTAAACTAATATTTTTGATTTTACAAAGTCTTTACAAACAAAAAGGAAGGGTTGTTTACTATTGTCTACTTTCTATTTCACTAATTTTCCTGGCAACGGATAAAAGGTTATCTACTGAAACAGATATTTCATCTAGGCCCATTTCAATAAAATCTTTAATAAGTTCAGTATCTGCTGCCAGTTCTCCACATATCCCAACCCTTATTCCCTCATCGTGGCTGTTTTCTACAACTAGCCTTATAAGTCTTAGAACTGCTTCGTGGTGTGAATTACATAAAGGGGCAAGATTAACATTCTCCCTATCTATAGCTAGGGTATACTGGGTCAAGTCATTAGTTCCAATGCTAAAGAAGTCTACTTCTTTAGCAAGATAGTCACTAATAATTGCGGCAGCAGGTGTTTCAATCATAATTCCCTGGTCAATATCTCTATAACTAACCTTATTATATCTAAGCTCTTCCTTTACCTCTTCTACAATATCCTTAATCATGCAAACTTCTTCTAGTGAAGTAATCATAGGATAAAGTACGGCTAGATTACCATAAGCACTAGCCCTGTATATAGCCCTTAGCTGGGCTTTAAAAAGGTCAATCCTATCTAGGCTTACCCTAATACCACGGTAGCCAAGGGCAGGATTATCTTCCTTATCAAAGTTAAGATAGGAAGGTTTCTTATCTCCACCTATATCTAGAGTCCTAATAACAACCCTTTTGCTTGCCATGCTTTCTGCCAGCATCTTATAAATTCTAAATTGCTCCTCTTCTGTAGGTATACTTGTCCTATTCATATAAATAAACTCTGTTCTAAATAAACCTATTCCATCTACGCCCGTTTCTATAATATCATCTATTTCAGATGGGTTATTAAGGTTGGCAAATACTTCCATACCCTTACCACCCATATCCCTTCTTCTTTTAAAGAAATCCTTTAAAAACTTAAGGTCTTCTTCTTTTTCCTTATCTATCTTAAGCTTAAGCTTATTAGTATACTTGTCTATAGTAGCCTGGTCAGGGTCTAGGATAATAAGACCCTTAAAGCCATCAAGTATAGCAAGTCTTCCATTCCAGTCACTAGATATTTCAACTCCTTGTAAACTTGGAATCCTCATGGATTTAGTCAGAATACTAGCATGGGACCTAGCTGTTCCTGCTCTTGTTACTAGCCCTAGAACCTTACTTTTATCAATTTCAATCACTTGACTCGGTAATATATTTGAAGTAACAAGTATTACAGGTTCATCAGTAGTAAGTTTATGAGAACCACTAACCTTAAGAGTCCTAATAAGACCCATGGATATATCCCTAATATCCATTGATTTTGCCCTTAAATTCTCATCCTCCATACTATCAAATATCCTGCAATAGCTATTACAGACTTCCATGGTCGCATATTCCGCCTTTATACCATCATCCACTATCATACTTATAATTGCTTGTGTGAAGGATGGGTCGTCAAGTATAGCCTTATGGCCCTCAAATATTTTAGCCATATCTGTACCAACCTGCCCTTGGGCCCTTTTATAGGTATCATCAAGCTCCTCAAGAAGGCTAGCCTTAGCACTTTCAAACCTTTCTACTTCAGATGAAACATCAAACACATTATCATCTTCCTCTTTCGTAATTTCATAATCAACGTTAGAGTAAAATAATATTTTCCCAATTCCAATTCCTTTGTATATACTTTCCCCATAGTATTTCATCATCATAATAATCACGCCTCTTATACCTAATCTAGTTAAATGTATCTCTGCTCAAAGTATTTTAACCTATGATAGCATACTTATATTGTATTTTAAAGATTAGCTACTAGCTCATATCAAGTAATTAGTTATTAGATAACAAGGATTTGCATATATTTAATAAACATAATTTGGAGTGATAAAATTGACTAAGGTAAGTGTTAACTTACAACCACTGATAAATAACCTAAACCTTCCAACAGTGATTAAAACAGCCATATTGCCAAATGAAACCCAGGAAAGGTTGTTTGTAGCAACACAAGTGGGTGAAATATTTTACTTAGGAGACGGGGTAGTTGAACTTTTTCTAGATATTAGAGATAGGGTAATAGAACTTGGAAGACAAACTGGTGGTTATGACGAAAGGGGCCTGGTGCCTTAGCAGGTCCCTATAGACCAAACCCTTGTGACCAAGCAAGCCAAATGCTAAATTGGGAAAACCGCGAAAGTAGATATGACCATATTGATACAGTTGAAGAATGGGTTTTTGAAAATAATGGTAGACCTCCATCTAAA
>JAAYRG010000114.1 GCA_012518885.1 Clostridiales bacterium
CCCTTATAAACAAATATTTTTTCGACAAAATGTACCCTTTTACGACATCCTGCATAGTATAAAGTAGGAGGTGATAAATAATGAGTATGCCAAATATCCCAAATATTAAACCAGATATTGAATTATCAATCTGTGATACAATCAATTTGTTACTAGCTTCAATAGCATTAGAAGAAATCAGCATTTCCCACATTCTTAATGCAGAAGCTGAAAAAATCCAAGAAGTAATAAAATTCAAGTGCAATAGTCTTGAAGACCTGCTTGAAATCGACGCAAGTGTAGAAAGCATGTTAAAGACTATAATCCAAAAAGAATTCTTATTACAAAACAAATTTGAAAATGTTCTTAAATTAATCGAAACTACAAGATATTGCAAATGCAAACACATCTATAAAAAAGAAGATTAATTAATATATTGTCTACTTTTAATTAAAGGAAAAAGCTTAGTTGAAGCCATACACAACGGCTTCAACTAAGCTTGATTTTAAATTTATTATTGGTTTGAAAAAATTAGTCTTCGTACACCGAAAAATCTTCCTTAGAAACACCACACATTGGGCACATCCAATCATCTGGAATATCTTCAAATGGAGTACCTGGTTCTATTCCACCATCTGGATCCCCTTCTGCTGGATCATATATCCATCCACATACATCACAAATATACTTTTGCATAATTTGAACCTCCTTATGTTTTGATATATTATATAATCAAATATTGTTGATTATAAGTTCATTTTAGATTATATTCATCCTTTTGTAAAGATGATTCACAAGATTTACTAACTAACATATAATTTGTCTACCTATAATAAATAACTACAAAATATCCAGTGTGATTACTTCATAGTTTGACATCCTATTACTACTTTTATTATAATATAACTAATTTAATAGATAATTATAAGGAGTCTCCATGAAAGAATTTAAAGATATCAAGACTAAAGACAAAGTTTCGTTTTATCAATTATTACAAAAACAAGTTTCTTCTCTTCTTGAAGGAGAAGACCATGTAATTGCTGGCCTTAGTAACATAAGTGCCCTATTATATCATGCACTTGAGAATGTTAACTGGCTAGGCTTCTACCTAGTTCATAATGACGAACTACTCCTTGGTCCCTTCCAAGGAAAGGTAGCATGTGTTCATATTCCCTTTGGTAAAGGAGTATGTGGAACTTGCTATAACAAGAAGGAAACAATAGTTGTTGAAGATGTTCACCAGTTTCCAGGCCATATAGCTTGTGATAGCGCATCATTATCAGAAATTGTTGTCCCAATATTCTATCAAGATAAGGTTATCGGTGTGTTAGATGTAGATAGTCCAGTTCTTAACAGGTTTGATGGACAAGATAAAGAAGGATTAGAAGCCATAGTTAAGGTCCTAGAATCTAAACTAGACTTTTCTAACTTCAAATACTAGTTACATATACACACATTACTAAAAAACTAGGGCCCTTATTATAGGGCCCTAAACTTTTATTCCTTAGTTACAATTAAATCAGTTCTTTTACATATTGAATTTTCAGGAATATAACCTCTAACCATAGTTAGGGGATAAACAGAAGAATTCCTTCCTATTACTGAACCTGGATTTAATACTGCATTACAACCAATCTCAGCATAATCTCCTATTAAAGCCCCTAGTTTCTTTAAATGTGTTGGAATCTTTTCTCCAGCACAGTTTATACTCACTAAAGTTTTATCTGACTTAACATTAGATGTAATTGAACCAGCACCCATATGTGCCTTATATCCTAAAATAGAATCTCCTACATAATTGTAATGGGGTACTTGAACCTTATTAAATAGAATTACATTTTTTAGTTCTGTAGAATTACCAACAACAGCTCCTTCACCAACAATTGCATTGCCACGAATAAATGCACAGTGGCGTATTTCTGCGTCTTTTCCTATGATTGTAGGACCAGATATACTTGCACTAGGTGCTACTTTAGCACTTTTAGCAATCCATATATTATCTCCTATTTGGTCATACTCATCTTTAGGAAGAGAAGGCCCAAGTTCCAAAATAAAGTCACCTATTTTAGGAATGATTTCCCAAGCATAGGTTCCACTAACAAGCAAATCATGTGCTATAGTTTGGCTCTTATCAAATAAATATTCTACTTTAAGATTATCTGTCATTGATTTTTCTCCTTTAAATAAGATTTAGAGGGCATACCTATAATATATTATGCCTTGCATATTATTATTTTAATAGTATTTTGCAATATAGTCAAAATAAGAATTAAGTTTACCAGTATTAGTAAGTTGCTTAACTTTATTGGTGTTACGGGTTATGAAATCCTCTAATATCTTCATATACTCTTCTTTAGTTGTCTTTCCTTCTTCTACATAAGTAAGCCCTTTTTCCCAACTTGCAGTAAGTTCTGGATTAAGCAAAGACTTAATTGATGAAGCTACAATTACATAAATCATTTCTCCCATTTGAGTTGGAGTAATAATCTGGGTCTTTTTATTTAGTTTTAAATAGTTTATTTTAGTTAACTTGTTTAAGATTTCTGCCCTTGTTGCACTAGTACCAATTCCACTACCCTTTATCTGAGCACGAAGTTCTTCATCCTCAATTAGCTGGCCAGCATTTTCCATTGCTAGGATTAAAGAACCTGAATTATAACGACGTGGTGGAGATGTCTCACCCTCCTTTATTGTAAACCCAGTAACATCAATGTACATACCCTTTTTCAACTTGCCTATTGCTGCAATTAAGGCTGGGTCATAACCACTACCTGACTTTTTATCATCATCTTGTTGTAGGTTATTACTTTCATCATCAGTAACATTATTAGCTTGTGTCTTTTTATTTTGAAAAGAGTTATTGCTTATTTTTAAATAACCCTCATCTTCTAAAACCTTAAAAGAACTAAAAAAGCTTTCTTTCCCTATTAAGACTGTTATATTTATCTTTCTATATATTGCTGGAGGATAGAATATTGCTAGAAACCTTCTAGCAATTATTTCATATACCTTCTTGCTTGTTGAATTAAGAGAGTTTAAAGCCTTTAGGCCTTGTCCAGTAGGTATGATAGCATAGTGGTCAGTTATCTGCTTATCATTAACGTATCTAGTTTTTACAAGATTCTTATGAGCACCCTTTTCTAAAATCTCTTTTGCATATTGCCCACCATTAGCATATCTTGTTAAGCCGCTTAAATTCTTTGCTATTTCTTTGGCTACTGCACTTGATAATACCCTTGCATCTGTTCTTGGATAGGTTACTAACTTCTTCTCATACAAGTCTTGAACTATTTGCAGGGTTTGGTCTGGACTAATTTTGAATATTTTTGAACACTCATTTTGTAACTCAGCTAAATTAAAAAGTAAAAGCGGATTCTTTCTCTCCTTTCTTTTTTCCAAAGATGAAATTAAGCCTTGCATTCTTTCTTCTTCTGCAAACTTATGGCTATAAGTGTTTTTGCCTGATTCGCTAATCTCTTCAAAACTCGCCTTCCCACCAAGTAGTTCTTCAACAAAGTTTTGGGCAACAGGCAGTTCCTTAAACCCATTATCCTTATACAATAAAGGGGAATTAAAATACTTAGAACCTTCTATCGCTTTAAACTCACCATCAAAATCTTGACCTGAGTAAGTAAAGCCAGCATTAACACGGTAAAACGGAGTTTTAACAAATTGTCTTATTTCAATTTCTCTCCTTACTACCATCCCAAGAACACATGTCATTACCCTACCAACAGAGATTCCTGAGTACTTTTTAGTCTTTAGGTATGTATTAAGTTGGTTGCCATATTTTATAGATAGAATACGAGAAAAGTTAATTCCCATTAAGTAGTCTTCCATAGCCCTTAAGTAGGCTGAGCTAGATAAATTATCATAAACAGATAAGGGCTTTGCTTCCCTTATTCCTCTAAGAATCTCATCTTCCGTTTGTGAGTCAATCCACACACGGCGCTTTTCCTTACTCTTTGGAACTTTAGCCATTTGGTCTACAAGACGGTAAATGTACTCCCCTTCCCTTCCAGAGTCCGTACATACATAAATAACATCTATATCTTTTCTATTTAATAAGGTCTTAACTATATTAAATTGCTTTTTTACATTTGGAATTATTTCGTAACGAAAGTCATTAGGTAAGAAAGGAAGGTCTTCTTGTTTCCATCTCTTGTATTTTTGGTCATAGGCATCAGGATAGCTCATTGTAACTAGGTGGCCTACACACCAAGTAATTACAGACCTATCTGATTCCATATATCCATCATAGCTTTTGAAGTTTTCCTTAAGTGCACTAGCAAACTCTCTTGCTACACTTGGTTTTTCAGATATGTATAGGTTTTTAGCCATTTAATAACCAACTTTCAATATAAAATCCGATTCTTTTATACAGGCAAAGTATACCATAATCAAGGAATTTGGGCAAGAAAATGCCCCTATACACTTTCTACTAACTTTTTCTTAATTACCATACATTTTGACAAATTCAGACTCATGTTAATTTTTCTCGAACTATAGTTACTTTTTTTAAATAGTGGTATAATAGTATAAAAGGGTTCAGAAGGAGGATTTAAATGTATCAAGATAAGAACAAACATGATAATCCAAATAAAATTACTGTAGAAGTAAATGTAGCTAAAATAGTTAAGTATCTTTGTATAACAAGTGTACTTATAGTTTCCCTAGTTTTAGGAAGTAAGGTAGTTACTGAAGTCTTTACCCATAAGTCTGATGATCTAATGTAGGAGAATAATTATAAAGGCTGTGTTTTTGTTATTATACAAAAACACAGCCTTTACCTTTAACTTATCCCTCTTTATATATAAAAAGATGTAAATCCTATTGATGCTATACTAATCTAGTAAGGTAATGGATACTTCTTAGCTAAACCTTCAACTATAGATAAAACCTTCTCCCTGTTAGCTTCTACATCAGTAATACTTAAGTTAATAGCCTCAGCAATTAAATCCATATCCGCTTCATTCATTCCTCTTGTTGTTACCGCTGAAGTTCCTAAACGGATTCCACTAGTTACACTTGGCTTTTGTGGGTCGTTAGGTATTGTATTTTTATTACATGTTATTTTAACTGTATCTAATAGCTCCTCTGCTTCCTTACCAGTTACACCCTTACTTCTTAAGTCTACAAGCATTAAGTGGTTGTCTGTACCACCTGAAACTAAGTCAAATCCACGTTTTTGTAAGCCTTTAGCCAAAGCCTGAGCATTATTAATTATTCTTTGAGTATATTCCTTAAATTCAGGGGCTAATGCTTCCTTAAAGCATACAGCCTTAGCAGCTATTGTATGCATTAAAGGTCCACCTTGTGTACCTGGGAATACAGACTTATTTAGTTTATATTCTTTCGCAAACTCCTCACTAGATAAAATTAGTCCACCACGAGGTCCTCTAAGAGTTTTATGGGTAGTTGAAGTAACTACGTGAGCATATGGAATTGGACTTGGATGATGACCTGTTGCTACTAGTCCAGCTATATGAGCCATATCAACCATTAATAAGGCTCCAACCTCATCTGCTACTTCTCTAAACTTTTTAAAATCTATTGTTCTTGCATAAGCACTTGCACCTGCAATAATTAGTTTAGGTTTGCATTGGATAGCAATTTCTCTTAATGCTTCATAGTCAATAAATCCGTTATCATCAACTCCATAAGGTACTATGTTATAAGTAGAACCTGACATGTTTACAGGACTACCGTGCGTCAAGTGACCACCATGGTCTAGGTTCATACCAAGTACAGTATCTCCTGGTTTCAAAAGTGCATAATATACCGCAAAGTTAGCTTGGGCTCCAGAGTGAGGTTGAACATTGGCATAAGTACAGCCAAATAGTTTCTTAACACGTTCTATAGCAAGGTTTTCAACAATATCGACATATTGACATCCACCATAATATCTCTTACCTGGATAACCTTCTGCATACTTGTTAGTTAAGTGACTACCCATTGCAGCCATAACAGCCTTACTTACAAAGTTCTCTGACGCAATTAGCTCAATATGGTCTTGTTGTCTTTCAAGTTCTAATGAGAGAGCTTCTGCTACTTCCTTATCCGCTAATTTGATTTCATAAAATGAATACATATCATGTACCTCCATTGGACTAATTTTTCTTAAGTTTTTAGTATTGTACCATATAACCTTTAATTATACCAGTTAATATTTATACATAAAACAAGGATTATTTGTATAATTACTTATTTTTTATCCTAAGCGTACTTTTTACCCTTAATAAATACCACTTTTGTATTTAGTTCCTCATCTAGTAATACAAGGTTAGCAACCTTGCCTGGTTCTATACTACCATACTTATCATAAATTCCAATTGCCTTAGCAGGATTAACAGCTGCTGCACGAACTGCTACTTCTAGAGGAATACCCATATCTCTAACAGTAGTCTTCATACAATCCATAAGATTAGTTGCTGAACCAGCAATAGCACCATCTGATACTAGAGTTGGTTTATTACCCACTAATTCTACTTCTTGGCCACCTAAACTATATCTACCATCTGGCATGCCAGCAGCTTCCATACTGTCACTAATTAGTACCATCTTCTCTGGACCCATAAACTTAAATGTAGTCCTTACAACACTTGGATGAATATGAACTCCGTCACATATTAATTCAGCATATATACCCTCTGTATCACTAGCTGCACCTATTACACCAGGCGCTCTATGTAAGAATGGAGGCATAGCATTATAAAAATGAGTTACATGTCTAACACCTTGCTTAAAAGCTGCCATGGCTACATCATAATCTGCCACTGTATGAGCAATAGATACTACCACTTCATCTTTTACAGCCTTAATAAATTCCATAGCTCCTTCTTCTTCAGGTGCTACTTCGACTAGCTTTATCATATTGCCAGACTTTTCTTGGAGTCTACGATAAAAATCTATATCAGGTACCTTAATATATTTGTCATTTTGGGCACCCTTCTTTTTCTCAGAGATAAAAGGACCTTCCATATTAATTCCTACTAGAATTGCACCTTCAGTATGTTCATAATTTTTGGCTGCTTCAACTATTCTAGCTAGTTCTTCTTCTGGCAGGGTCATGGTTGCTGGGCATATGGTGGTTACACCATTTTCCCCTTGATATCTACTAATCGCATCAAATGCCTCTTTAGTCCCATCACAAAAATCATATCCTACACAGCCATGAAAATGAATATCTGTAAGGCCAGGAATTGCATATAAACCACTACCATCAATTACTTGTCCATCTTCTGGTGCTAGGTCTGCAAAATATTCATCTTTTATATAAATATCCTCAACATGAAACTTAAAATCATCTTTAAAAACCTTAGCATTTTTTATAATCATAATACCATCCTCCTTTGTATTTTAAATTGTATTCCTTAAGTGCCAGATAAACAAGATAAGAAACTTAATCCATAATAACCTAGGTACTACATTTAAGTCTATAAGCCTATAATTCTTCTAACTCACTCCTTAGAAGCTCATTAACTAAAACAGGATTTGCCTTCCCTTTCATTCTTTTCATTATTTGTCCCATCAAATGTTTAAAGGCCTTATCCTTTCCACTCTTATAATCAGTTACTGAATCAGGGAAATCCCTAATAACTTCTTGTACAACCTTAATAAGTAAGTCCCTATCGTCTACCACACCAAGCTGGTGTTCTTTTACGTAAACTTCTGGGTCAATATCCTCATCAAATATAAGTTCAAAAATCTCTTTTGCTATTGTCCTATTAATTTTACCAGCTTCAACTAATTCTATAAGCCTAGCTAAATTTTCTGGACTAAAAGTAATATTCTCAACCTGAACTTGTCTATCTCGCATTAGCCTCATTGTTTCAATCATAATCCAATTTGAAACTTCCTTTGGATTCTTAGATATAGCTACTGTTTTTTCGAATATGTCTGCTAAATACTTAGAACTAGTAAGTATCTTTGCATCGTATTCAGGAAGTTTAAATTCCTTCATATATCTTTGTATTTTCTCTTCTCTTAGCTCGGGTTGCCTTTTTCTTATCTCATCTACCCAGTCTTTATCTACAACAAGAGGAGGTAAGTCAGGATCAGGAAAATACCTGTAATCCTTAGCATTTATCTTTGAACGAAGAGAAAGACTTATACCATTAGCATCGTCCCATCTTCTTGTTTCTTGTTCAATACTTTCTCCCTTTTCTAATAGGTCTATCTGCCTCTTAGCCTCATAATCAATTGCCCTTCCAATGGCTTTAAATGAGTTAATATTCTTCATTTCGGTTCTTGTACCAAGTTCCTTTTGGCCCTTTTTCCTCACAGATAAATTAATATCCGCCCTAAAAGACCCTTCCTGCATCTTACAATCAGATACACCTAGATACTCAAGTATTAACTGAAGCTTTTCTAAGAAGGCAATTACCTCTTCCTTGGAGTTCATATCAGGCTTAGTAACAATTTCAATTAAGGGAACCCCACTTCTGTTATAATCTATAAATGAAAATTCATCATCTTGGTCATGAATTAATTTGCCTGCATCTTCTTCCATGTGGATTTCATGGATTCCAATCTTCTTTTTGATACCATCTACTTCTATCTCTAGACTACCTTCATAACAAATAGGTAAATAAAGTTGGGAAGTCTGATATGATTTTGGTAAGTCAGGATAGAAGTAGTTTTTCCTGTCAAACCTTGAATACTCACGTATTGTACACCCTGTAGCAAGGCCAGTCGCTATAGCATACTCTAATACCCTTCTATTTAAAACCGGAAGTGTTCCTGGCATCCCCATACATATTGGACAACATTTTGAATTCGGTCTGCCACCAAACTCAGTAGAGCATCCACAAAAAATTTTACTTTTAGTAGAAAGTTCCACATGCACTTCCAAACCAATCACTTTCTCATACTTATACATCTTTTGTCCTCACTTTTATTAACCTAACTTGTTATCTCTTTTTCTAAACTGTATGCGGATCTTATAATATCTTTTTCACCAAACTTTCTACCAATTAACTGCATCCCTATTGGTAGTCCCTTTTCATCATATCCACAAGGTATACTCATTGCCGGGGAACCTATAAGGTTAGCAATTATAGTATACTTGTTATCTGAATCAGCATATTTTTCTACTGGACTATTTAGGAACGCATTAAAATTAAATGCTGTAAATAAACTTGTAGGTCCAAGTAGAATATCATAGTTTGAAAAGAAATCATCGAACTCATTACTAATTAGTCTTCTAATTCGTAAGGCCTTGTCATAATAAGTATCATAATTATCTGAACTAAGTACATAGGATCCTAATAATATCCTAAGCTTAGCCTCATCTCCAAAGCCTTCAGCCCTTGACTTAAAATATATTTCTTCAAGGTTCTTAGCATCCGGGCTACGATATCCATATCTTATTCCATCAAATCTAGATAGGTTAGCACTAACTTCTGCAGAAGTTAAAATATAATAAGTTGGTATTATATAGTCTGAAGTCTGAAAGTCTACATATTCTACAGTAGCTCCCTTATCCCTATATACTTTAATCACCTTATCAAATTGTTCTCTAATTTGACTATTCATAGGACTATCTAGGAATTCTTTTGGTACTCCTATTTTCATTCCTCTTACATCATCTGTTAAGGCACTAGTATAAGAATCATACTCTCTTGCTATTGATGTGGAATCCTTAGAATCATAACCCTTAATAATATCTAAGACTGCTGTAGCATCTGATACATTTTTTGCAATAGGTCCAATTTGATCAAAGGATGATGCAAATCCAATCAAACCATTTCTTGATACTGTACCATAAGTCGGTTTTATACCGGTTACTCCACAGTAACTGCTTGGTTGTCTTATAGAACCACCTGTATCAGACCCAAGGGAATAAAAAACCTCTCCTGCTGCAACAGCAGCTGCAGAACCCCCACTAGACCCACCAGGTACATGGTCAGTATTAAATGGATTCCTTGTAGGACCAAAGTAGGATGATTCTGATGAGTTACCCATAGCAAACTCATCCATATTGAGCTTTCCAAGTATTATTGCCCCAGCATCCTCTAGCTTATCTATAACTCTCGCATTGTAGGAAGGTATGTAGGTCTCTAGCATTCTAGATGCACATGTTGTCCTAATATTCTTAGTAAGTATATTATCCTTAACAGCCATAGGAACACCAGCAAGGGGTGAATCCTTATAGTCTCCTTTAGCAATCCTCTCTTGAACTTCATAAGCCCTCTTAAGGCCCTCATCTTCTAGAAGGGTTATAAAGCAACTTAGCCTATCTTCTTGTTCTTTTATATATTTAATCTGGGCCTTTGTAACTTCGACTGCTGAGATTTCATTATTCCTAATTTTGCTAGCCAGTTCAAGAGCAGTCATTTTAGCGTAATCCATAGTATCTTCCTCATCCTAGTTCATAGTAATTTTGGCGGGTTATTCCATTATTTTAGGCACTAAAATAAAACCCTCCTTCTTATTTGGAGCATTTCTTAAGGCGACTTCTTGGTTCTTATTGTAATCGTTATTTTCCACCTTGTCGTCCCTAAAAACATTCCTATAATCATGAACATTAATCATAGGTTTTATATCTGTTGTTTCTACATCTTTTAGTATATCAAAAGACTTAATTAGTTTGTCTAAGTCCTTTTTAAAGCTTACTTTATCCTTACCAATTAACTCTATTTTTGCAGACTCAGCCAAGGATTCAAGCCTACTATCCGATATCATAAGAAGTTTCCTCCTATCTGTCTAAGCCTATATGGTTATAATAATCTAGGTCTAGTATATTTTCTGAAATTAAAAATCTTAATTTCACTATTGCAATCATATTATCTATATACTCCTGGGTAACAGGCTCATCTGTTAAATTAATTACTTCTTTGGTCTTGCTATTATACATTACCTTATCAGTAATAAAACTACGATTAGAAAATATAACCAAGGGTTCTGAGTTAGACAATAAGTCTCTACCTGCAAATAACCTTGAATCATATTCTAGTCCAAAAAGATTAGATAAGGTTGGTATAATATCTATGCTTGAACCTGGTTTATCTACAATAATAGGCTCCTCAATACTTGCAGACCATAATATAAAGTGGTTCTTATATAATTCAAAGTTTTCTTCTACTTCATAACCTGCTATCTGGTCAATATGTTGTTTTTCTAAACCATAAGGATAATGGTCCGCACTTAAGGCTATTACTGTTTTATCTGCAATATTCTTTTCCTCAAGTTCTGATATAAGCTTTTCTAAGGCCCTATCTAATTCTATATTACATGCAATATAGGCCTTGGCCTCATCTGAATATGGTAAATGTTCCACCAAATCCTTATTCTTTGCCGACATACTATTGCCTACAAAGGTATAGTTCATATGACCACTTACAGTCATGTAATATACGTGGAAAGGATTATCATCAATATATTCTGGAATAGTCTTTTCCATCATTTCTAAATCTGATTCCGGCCATGTTTCTTTTACATCTAGACCATTACCTAGTCCCTTATAATCTACATATCCCATATTAGGATATAGAATGTCACGTTTATAATAAGAATAGGTATGGTTATGGTATGCCTTCACATTATATCCTAGTCTTGTAAACTGGTTACCTAGGGCAAAAGGCATATAATTATCTGCTGACTTATGAAAGCTTATTACTCCTGGTTTTGGAACTAAGCCTGTTTGGGCAACATACTCTCCGTCTATAGTACTAGACCACCAAAGAGAAGTATAAAAGTTGTTAAACACAAAGCCTGAGTTAGTTAACTTGTATAGTGTAGGAGTAACTTCTTTATCCACCGCATAAGGAGAAAAACCTTCTGCTGTAATAAAGATTAGATTATACCCCTCAAACATTCCTGTATATTCGTTTTTTAGTGTTGGTTTTTCATTTACAAAGTATTCATGCAAACTTATTACGTTTTTGTTTGATTCATTTGCTATTAGGTCTGCAAAATTAATATCTAACACATTAGGAGAAGTATCAATTGGAACAGGTGTTGGTGTTACAGGAAGATCTGTTTCGTTCTCCCCTTGACTCTCTTCCTCTATATCTTGATTATCTCCTGTACTTGGTTCATTAGTTTCACTCGGTTTTTCTCCA
>JAAYRG010000115.1 GCA_012518885.1 Clostridiales bacterium
ATTCTTACCAATGAACAAAATTAGTATACTAATTAAGCTAATTTATTAATTATTATATAACCATAAATTAACAAAATTATAATAAGGAGGATTTATTATGAGTGATAAAGCAGTTTTAAAATTCAAGACAAGAGAGTCAGGATCAAAAGGTGCAAACAAGGCCCTTATTAACGAAGGTTACTTACTAGCTAACATCGTTGAGAAAGGCAAAGAATCAATCTCTGTTGCAATAAAAAAAGATGAGTTTAGACGCTCATTAAACACTCATGGTAGGAATGCTATTTATACATTACAAGATGATGAAGGAAGTTCCTATACAGCTATGGTAAGAGACGTCCAACTTACACCACTTGTTAGTGATTTCTATCATGTTGATTTTCAAGTAGTTTCTCTTACTGAAGAAATTACAGTTGATGTCTTAATTAACATCATTGGACAAGATTCAGTTGCAGCAAGAGGATATATTGTTAACAGAAATTATGATACGATTCCTGTTACTGGCTTCCCTCAAGACATTCCAGACACTATTGATATAGATGTAACAGGCTTTGAAGTAGATAGTACTATTACAATGGCTGACATAAAACTAGATAAGGTTAAGGCAGAACTTGCAGATGATGAGTTAATCATCTCAATTAGTGAACCAAAGACTGAAACAGAAGATGAAGACGGTGAAGAAGACGCAGATGCTACTGATAGCGAATAATATAGTACTATTATAATAGGATAAGATATATTAAGGGCAGTATGGCTAAAAAGGATTACACCTTTTTTCCCCATATTGCCCTTTTTCACCTTTATTCTATTAAATACTTCTTTATAAGTCATTTTCCTAGTCACCTATTATATTAAATCCCATATAATAATCTATAGTAAATAGTAGGAGGGACTTATATGGGTGAACGTTTAGTAATTGATAATATTAGCTACAGTTACCACAACTTAGATGGCGAAACCTTAGCAATTAAAGATTTGTCTTTTAAGGTTGCTGAATCGGAATTTGTTGCTATTGTTGGGCCAAGCGGTTGTGGAAAGTCTACTCTCCTTTCTCTTATAGCAGGCTTAATTAAACCAAGCTCTGGTAGCATTTATATAAATGAAAGCTCCAAACCCTTAAAAAATACAAATACAAATGAGCTAATCGGTGTTGATAACAAAAATAATATAAAGGAAAAATCTCCAGGTAACAAAATCGGCTATATGTTACAAACTGACCAATTACTTGACTGGAGAACAACCTTTGAAAATGTAACCCTTGGACTAGAAATACAAGATAAACTTACTAATGAAATCTATGAGACTATTGAAGAGTTGTTAAATACTTATGGACTTAGATCTTTTAAAAACGCAAAACCATCAGAATTATCCGGTGGTATGAGACAAAGGGTTGCCCTTATTAGGACCCTAGTATTAGAGCCAGATATTTTACTTCTAGATGAACCCTTTTCTGCTCTAGATTATCAAACAAGATTAGAAGTCGCAGATGATATATGGACCATAATTAGAAAAGAACAAAAGACAGCCCTCCTAGTAACTCATGATATATCAGAAGCTGTATCTATGGCTGATAGAATAATTGTATTAACAGGTAGGCCGGCCACAATAAAAAGTATAGTTGATATAAAACTAACAATAGATGACAAAACACCTTTTCGCGCAAGAAGTGCTCCTGAATTTAAAGACTATTTTAATTTAATATGGAAGGAGCTCGAGCATTGATATGAATAAGAAAAATCAGAACAACAAATCATCTTATATAGAACAAATTAATAATCCCAATACTTCCCAAGCTCATAAATTATATTTATTAACCCATTATAAAAGGTTAAAAAGAATTCGTTTTTTACAGATTCTAATTATAATAAGTTTTATAGCTTTTTGGGAAATAGCCACTTACTTTAAAATTATTGATTCATTTGTTTTTAGTAGCCCTTCTAGATTTATTAAAACCTTTATAAAAATGTCTATGGACGGGTCCATCTTTTACCACACAGGTATAACTTTATCCGAAACATTCCTTAGTTTTGCTATTGTTGTTGTGGTCGGAATATTAATAGCAGTTCTTCTATGGTGGAATGATAGCATTGCTAAAGTGGTAGAACCTTATTTGGTAGTCTTAAATAGTCTGCCAAAATCAGCCCTAGCCCCAGTCTTTATAGTATGGCTTGGTAACAATATGAAAACTATCATTGTCTGTGCTGTATCTGTTGCTATATTTGGTAATATAATCAACCTGTTTACAGCGTTTAACGAGGTAGAGGAAGGAAAGGTAAAATTAATAAGAACCCTAGGTGGAAACAAAAAAGATATACTAGTGAAAGTTATTTTACCAAGTAATATCCCAGTAATTATAAGTAATATGAAGGTTAATATTGGTGCATCCTTAGTTGGCGTAATAATTGGTGAATTCTTAGCTGCAAAGGCAGGCCTTGGATACTTGATTATTTACGGAAGCCAGGTCTTTCAGTTAGACTTAGTTATAATGTCTGTAGTAATCCTATGTATTGTAGCTACTGGGTTATACCAGTTACTTGCCTTGTTTGAAAGAAAATATACTTAACCTTTATAGGTTAACATAAGTAAAACTCTTGAAGAGTAAGTTTATCTTCAAGAGTTTTTACTTTAATATCTAACTTATTTATAACTTTTTCTAAATTAAATTTTATTGATGTATAGCAGTTTTTCTAAGTGCAATACTAATCCCTTGGTTTATGAGAACTGAGCCCTATAAAGTTGTGCATAGGCACCGTTTCTATTTAATAATTCTTCATGGGTCCCCTGTTCTTCTACTTGTCCATTCTGAATCAGCAAAATATTATCAGCATTTCGAATTGTAGATAGACGATGAGCAATAACAAATGAAGTCCTACCTTCAATTAGTTTATTCATGGCATCTTGAATTGCTATTTCTGTACGACTATCTACATTAGATGTTGCCTCATCAAGAATAAGCATAGGAGCATCTAGTAGCATAGCTCTTGCTATTGTCAGTAACTGTTTTTGGCCTTGAGATAAATTAGAGGCATCATCATCTATAATTGAATCATAACCTTCTGGTAGCGATTCTATAAATTCATCTATATGGGCAGCCCTAGCAACTCTCTTAATATCATCTAGGCTTGCTTCTGGTCTACCATAAGCTATATTATCACGGATAGTTCCCTTAAATAGCCAGGTATCTTGCAGAACCATTGCAAATGATCTTCTTAGACTTTTTCTTGTTACATCTAAAGATGAGTGTCCATCAATTAAGATTTCTCCTTCTTGGGGGTCATAAAACCGCATAAGCAAGTTAATAATTGTTGTCTTACCTGCTCCTGTTGGACCGACAATAGCCGTTAAGCTCCCTGGATTTACCTTTAGGTTAAAATTCTTAATAATTGGAATCCCTTCAACATAAGAAAAGCTTACATTCCTAAACTCTACCTTCCCTTTAACATCACTTAGCACATGGGCACTTTCTTTATCAAGCTTTTCAGAAGGTTGCTCTAAAAGATTTAACACACGATTTGCAGCTGAAAGGGCAGATTGTAACTCTGCAAATATTGCTGCAATTTCGTTTATTGGTCCCGAGAATCTTCTCGAATACAAAATAAATGACGCTAGATAACCTATAGTAAAATTACCCTGTAGAAATAATAAGGCTCCAAACATCGCCACAAGGGCTAAGGATAAGTTAGTAATAAGAGTTACTGATGGTCCATTAAAAGACCCTTGGTAGTCTGCCTTATAATAAGCATCAATACTGTCTTCATTCCTAATACGAAACTGCTCCGAAAAATACTCTTCCTTTTCATAGGCCTGTATGGTCTTTTGTCCAATTAATATCTCCTCAACGTAACCATTGAGTTCACCTAACTTTTTAGATCTTGCTGAAAATAAAGGTCTTGTTTTCTTAATACGGTAAACTGTAAAAATAACTGTGGCTGGTACTAATATAAGGAATACAAGAGATAACTCCACAGATATACTAAACATCATTATCAAGGCCCCAACAACAGTAATAAGAGATGCTGATATTTGTATCAGGTCATGGGTAAGAGTTTGGTTTACTACATCTAGGTCATATGAAATACGAGAAACTAAATCTCCTGCCTGGTGACTATCTATATATGATAGGGGTAGTTCAACAATTTTATTAAAGGTATCCTGCCTCATTTGTACAATTACTCGTTGGGATATGCGAACTACTAGACGTACCATTAAATAACTTAAGAAAGCTGAAGAAACATAAGCCCCTAACATTAATAAGGCCTTACTAATAGTAACTTGAAAATCTACATTACCCTTACCACCACTTATAGCATCAATTGCCTCACCACTGAGTCTTGGCCCTAACAGACCAAGGATATTACCAACTACTACTAATAAGAAGGCAAGGCTAAACATTGGCCATTCAGGTTTTATATAGCCTAATAGACCTTTTAGGATTTTACCATAGTTCTTAGGGTTTGAGTTTTTGTTTTCCATATCTATATTAGTTACCATAGGCCACCTCCTTACCCTTCTTATCTTCCTTGCTATCTCCCAGTTGCAAACTTGCTATTTCACGGTAAGGTTCACAGCTTTCAAGAAGTTCCTTATGACTACCTAATGCAATCATTTTCCCTGACTCTAACACTAATATCTGCTCTGCATGACTTACTGAACTTACACGTTGGGCAATAATAAATGAAGTTGTATTACTAAAATTCTCTTTTATAGCCTGACGAAGCTTGGCATCAGTCTTAAAGTCTAGAGCACTTGATGAGTCATCTAGGATTAGTATTTCTGGTTTTGCAGCTAGTGCCCTACTTAGTAAAAGCCTTTGCTTTTGTCCTCCAGAAAGGTTTACCCCCTTTGAAGATAGCTCAAAGTCTAGTCCACCTTCCTTTTCTCCTACAAACTCCATTGCTTGGGCATGTATAGTTGCAGTATTAATCTCTTCATCAGATAAGTTTCTACCAAAATCGATATTTTCCCTAACAGTGGCCCTGTATATGAAATCATTCTGAAATACTATACCGAACATCTTGTTAATATCAGAACGTTTTAACTTCTTTATGTTTATTCCACGGATTAAGATTTCACCTGCACTAACATCATACTGCCTTAGTAATAGTCTGATAATTGTACTCTTACCAGAACCTGTGGGTCCCATAATTCCTAAGGTTTGTCCTGGATAAACCTTAAAGCTAATGTTAGATATATTATTAGACTTACCTAGGTAGCTAAAACTAACATTTCTAAACTCTACTTCTGGTATATTCTTATCTGCCTTAGGCAGTTCTAGCACTTCTTCAATAACTTGATTATCATCTTTAGGCATAGTAAGAATCTCTTCAATTCGGGAAGAAGAAGCCATAGCCCTATTATAAATATTAAACATACGGTTAAGTCCCATTAGGGAGTTTGTTATCTGAATAAAATAGGATAAAAAGGCCATTATTGTTCCTGTTAGGATTAAACCTTTGTTTGAAAGATATGCTCCAAGGATAATTACTGCTGCAAGCCCTGTAAACAATATAGTATTTACCATTGGAGACATTATAGCCATTTGGTCGGTAGCCTTAATTTCAGCCTGGGCCACAGCCTTGTTAGACTCTAAGTATCTTTCCTTTTCATACTCAGTTTTATCAAGGGCCTTAGATACCCTAATTCCCCTTATATTTTCCCGAATTACTTGAACCATATCATCTAGCTTCTTTTGAACATCATTAAACAAGCGAATAACCCTACTAAAAACATATCTAATTACTATACCAAGGGGCACCACTAGTACGACAAGAATAAGTGCTAGCCGCCAACTTAGATAAAAGCAAAATAAAACCCCACCAAGAAAGAGCATAACTGACCTTATTCCCATTCTTAGGGTAGCTCCTAGGAAACGATGAATTACATAAGTATCTGACGTCATTCTTGCTTCTAATGACGAAACACTTATATTATCGATTTGCCTTGCAGATAGGCCCATAGACCTTTCAAACAAGTCTTGGCGTATGTTTTGAATAGTTAAAGATGATGTCCTAGATGCCATCCTGTTGGCAACTACATTTAATATCCAAGCTCCAAAAGAAAAAAGAGCCATTATTAAACCCCAAATAATAATACGATTTTTATTTTCAGTAGGAATAATATCATCTACGATAAATGCTAAAATAGCTGGAAGAACTACTTCTAAAATAGTTCCAGCCATTTTGATAATTGCATTAATTATTAGCCGTTTTTTATATGGTTTACCATATCTTAAAATTAAGTTTATTTTGATCAGTCCTTTTTTAGAGATTCTATGAAGATATTAACTTGTCCTAAAAGTTAGAACCTAGTGTATATGCCTTGCTTATCGGAACAGTAAACATAAAGCCAAGTCCAGGACCAGATACGTCTTCCATTACTTCTTGGATTTCATTAATTGTATTTTCGACCAAGTCTTCACTTTCTAATACACTAAAAATAGTTTTATTATATGGCCTAGAGTCTTCTATCATAGACTTAAAGGCTTCAAATATTGGAATATGATGATTCTTTCTGTCAACTATTAAACTCGCCATTCCCTGGCTGTCCAAAATTGTTGCGCCAGATGCCCCCGCTCTTACAAAAGCCGCTAAGATATCATCTAAATAATCCACTTCATTTAATACAACAAATAGAGCAAAAATAATAATCCACCTTCCTTATTATAGGTTTAAAAGGCTAGTTCTTCTAGCTCTTCTTTTTTCTTCTTTTTTACCTTATCCTTATGTTTTAGTCCATTAATTTCGCCGGCTCTTTGTATGGCTATTTTAGCAAATATAGGGCCAGAAACTTCATAAATTAAAACACTAAACATAATTATGGTACTTATTGCAACAGCATATTCAGGTAATTGCTGTCTAACTAAGACTATTAACCCTATAGAAACACCGCCTTGGGGAAGAAGGGCAAGTCCTAGATTATTAGTTACTACCTTATCAGCCTTAACAGACCTCGCTCCAACCCATGCACCAAACATTTTTCCGAATGCTCTTGAAAAAACATATGCTATTCCCATTAAACCAACTGCAGATAAGATGCTTAAGTTTAAGCTAGCTCCTGCTAAGGTAAAGAATAAGACATAAACAGGTGATGCAAAATCATTAACCGCATCAAATAAACGTTTGGAATTATGTAGAGTATTTACTAAAGTTGCCCCTATCATAATACAAGTTAAGAGGGCAGAAAGGTTAAAGGCATTTGATAATCCAGTAGCAATACCAATAAAGGCTAGTATAATTGCTTGTAACTCATCCCTACCCTTTGCCTTCTTGGAAATAAAGGATAGGGTTAAACCAAGTATAAGTCCAAGCAGTAAAGAACCAACAATTTCAACCATTGGCTCAACTACTAGGTTATATAAAGAGAAGGTTTCTGTACTTATTGATAGCTTTGCTAATGATATTGCAATTCCAAAAGCCATGATGCCAAACACATCATCTAATGCAACAACTGGTAATATTGTCCTTGTTAGAGGGCCATGAGCCTTATACTGTTTCATTACCATTAGGGTGGCTGCTGGTGCGGTTGCAGCAGACATTGATGCAATTACAATACTAAAAGCAAAAGGTTGTCTAAAAATAAAATACATAACTACAAAAACAGTAGCAATAGCAAAAATTACTTCAGCTAAGGTTATGATTACAATTGATTTGCCTAACTTTAGGATGTCCTTCATTACAAACTCACTACCTATAGTAAAGGCTATAATAGCAAGTGCAAGCTCGCTTATAACAGAGAATGTTTCTATATCTACAGCACTTACGTACTCAGTGAATGAAGGTCCTAGAAATAATCCGATAACTAAATATCCAGTCACGTTAGGGAGTTTTAATAGCCTTGCTATTTTTCCTCCTATAACACCTACAAGTAATACTAAGCAGATTTTGAACAACAAATTCAATTTAGCTCTTCCTCCATATCATAATATATTTCATTATGACGTATGCGCTCTTTCATTTCCCTTGATGCTAGTATTTTTGTAATTCAACCTCCTTCTAACTAATCTTATCAAAATACAGAAAGCGCATAAACCTGCCCTAATGAGCTTCGTCATACGCTTGGTATACTCCTATGGGGTTAGCTGACGGGTTAGGGCTTCCAAGTAGCCCTTCTAATAAATATTAGATTCACCCCAATAAATGGGTCCCCCACTACTTTTAGTATTCAGAGTTCTTTTTTAGTTTATCATCATTTTTTGATAATGTCAAAAATCACATTTACTATAGTTTTTCATTAAAAAGCCAGTATTCCTTCTATAATGTCATAAATTCAACATTATTTTTTTTGCGCATATAATTAATAGAGGTGAATTATATGGAATCTTGCGAACTTGTTACAACAATTACTGCACTTGCTTGTTTTATTGCAAAGAACTGTCCTAAAGAAGACCTACCCTTAATAGCATCAATCCTTACACAGTTAGGAGATACACTGGCTACTATCGAGGCTCATCAGTCACTATGTGAAGATAATGAGGAATAGCTGGCTCTTGTCTTTCAAACTTGTAAACATAATATCAATATAAGAGTTTATAATTCGCTACCAATAGAGTTATCAACCCATTATGTAGACCATAATAAAAAACAACTTACAAAAGACTAAAGTCTTTAATTTTTTCACCAAAAACACAAAAGACAAGTCCTATAACCCCAGTAATATATAGTTAAGTTAAACTGCCATGACTTAGCCTCCATAATCATAATATCCTTTGTTTTCCACAACATTATACATATACTTTAGATGATAGCCTGCAATCGTAGGCTCTTTAACGTATCTCAATCAAGAATAAAACAAGGATGGAGCATGAGAATAATCATGCTCCAAGACTTTATAAAAACCTTATTTTTTCTATTTATCTTATTCTTTAACACTTCCATATGAAATACTGCTTATTATGTATCTTGAGAAAAATGCAAATACAATTAATATTGGTATCACTGAAATTGCTACACTTAAATAAATTGCTCCTTGATTAGCAGCTATATCCGTTGAAGAGTTAAGAGATGCAACCATAACTGGCAGGGTAAACTTTTCAGGAGTATTAAGCAAAATTAATGGAACAAGATAACTATTCCAGTTACCTATAAATGCAAAAATTGACATTGTGGCAATACCTGGTGACATTATTGGTAAAACAACTTGATGAAAAATCCTAATTTCTTTTGCACCATCGATTCTAGCCGCTTCTAAAAGTGAAGGTGGCAAAACAGATATTACATATTGTCTTAAGAAAAACACTGTTCCAGGAGCTGCTATAGCTGGTATTATTAAAGGTATATATGAATCTACTAATTTTAGTGAACTTACTAAATTATAAAAACCTAATAAATTTAGCTGACCGGGTATCATCATAAAAATAATAATTATACCAAATAAAATACCTCTACCCCTAAATTTATAAACAGCTAAAGAGTATCCCGTTAAAGCCGAAAAATATCCAGATAAAATAGTAGTTGGAATAGCAACTATTAAACTGTTGAAAAAACCTCTAAACAAATTAAAATATCCAAATACAGTTTCCCAATTTACCTTTAGAGAACTACCAGGTATTAATGTAAAGCTGGTCATAATCTCTCTGCCACTTCTAGTAGAATTTACAATCATAATTAAAAATGGTAAAAGACATGTTATCGCAAGAAGGATTAAAAACACATATAATAAAGTCTTTTTTATCTTATAAGCCATCTATACTTCATCCTCCCTTCTATACAGCTTGAATTGCATAATAGATAATACCAATATAAACATAAAAATCACATATGCTACAGATGATGCATAGCCAACTTGATATGCTTCAAATCCAAACTTATACATATACATAATTGCTGTCTGAAGTATGCCTGATGGACTGCCTGTAGTCCCGTCAGATATTAGGAATGGAAGGTCAAACATCTGAATTCCACCAATCATTGATGTAATAGCCACATACAGTAAAATTGGTCTTAGTAATGGTAAAGTAATCTTACTAAATACCTTCCATCTTCCAGCACCATCTATTCTTGCAGCATCAAAGTAATCTTTTGATATGCCTTGTACCCCAGCCATTAGTATGATAAAGGAGTTTCCAAACCACATCCAGGCACTTATAATTGCTACAACATAAGGTGCCGTAGAAGAAGAACCAAGCCAGTCAATTGGACTACTAACCAAGCCTATCTTCATAAGAATCTGATTAAATGTCCCAAATCTCCAATCTAGAAAAGTTTTGAAAAGAAATGCTACAGATGTTGCAGCAATCAAATTGGGTAAGTAAAACAGGGCACGAAAAATGCTAAGGCCTTTTACCCTATACTTCATGTCACTAAATATTATTGTAAGTAAAAAAGCAATTCCTAATTGAACTATGATATTGGGTATCCATATTCTTAAAGTATTAGCCATTGCACGCCAAAAGAATTTATCAGATAATACTCTTTTGTAATTTGCTAGACCAACAAATATAGGGTCACCATAACCCTTATAATTTGTAAAACTCAGTTGCAATGTTCTTATCACTGGATAAACACTAAAAATCAAGAACACAACAACAAAGGGTAGCACAAAAATATATGCAACATTATTTATGTTTTTTTTCTTTATCTTTTTAACTTCTTCGGAACTCATTTAGTCGCCTCCTTCATAAAACTGTATTACTTGCTAGTCTAGTTATAGGTAAAAAGGTGGAGATAATAAAAATTCTCCACCTTTTTTATATGTTCTCCTATAATGCATTAATATACAATTTTATCTTTCAATCGTAAGTTCTGGATAGGTGGATTCTACTGTATCATAGAATTCATTAATGGCTTCTTCCTTAGACATTTCTCCTGTTTTAATAGCTGTAATTGCAGCACCCCATGCATCACCTATTACTGTGTCATATCTAGTTACTTTAGAATAGTCAATGCCTTTAGCTTGGTCTAACCAGAATGCATATGTCTTTTGATTTCCATACATAGAATTTTCGTAGTCACCATATTTTTCTAGTACTGAAACAGAAGAAACTATATCTCCCTCTGAATA
>JAAYRG010000116.1 GCA_012518885.1 Clostridiales bacterium
GCCAAGTTTGACTCCTAGCCCTAAGGTAGATGGTGGTAAAGAAGTGGATACTGATAAAGATTCAGGAGCAAGTAACTAGTAATAAATATAAATCAACCCAAGAAAAGAATCCTAGACCTGCTATAGTCTTTGCAAATAGGATTCTTTTCTTAGAGTTTATATCTTGACAATAAAGTAGCATATGTTAAAATTAAGTAATGTGAACACAATAGGATAAATACTGTGAAGAGGAGTATTAAGAGTACTAAGTTTTCAGAGAGCTGTCGGTTGGTGTGAGGCAGTAACAAAAGGCTCCCAACTCGCCTCGGAGTTCCTTAATTGAAAGTAGTAAATTTATTTACTAAGTAGATTAAGGCGGGATATCCCGTTATAGATAGAATGAGTGCAAGTAAGGACACATTCATAGTTTTTTGTTGTCTATTACTTGAATTAGAGTGGTACCGCGGATTTAGCCTTTTCGTCTCTAACTTTGTGATAAAAGTTGGATGAAAAGGCTTTTTATATTTATAAGAATAATTTGAAAATTATAATTAATTATCTAATTGATAGAATAATAGGAGGCTATAATTATGGCAAGAAGCTATAACCATCATGAAATCGAAGATAAATGGTCTAAGATATGGGAAGAAAACCCTGTTAATGAAAAAGATGAATCCAAAGAAAAGTATTACTGTCTTGATATGTTCCCATATCCTTCAGGAAGTGGACTTCATGTAGGTCACTGGAGAGGATATGTAATAAGTGATGTTTGGAGTAGATATAAGTTACTACAAGGCTACTACGTTGTACATCCAATGGGATGGGACGCATTTGGGCTTCCAGCAGAAAACTTTGCTATAAAACATGGTATTCATCCTAGAAAGGCAACAGATGAGAACGTTGCTAACATTAAAAAGCAAATAAAAGACATTGCAGCTATTTATGACTGGGATATGGAGATTAATACTACTGATCCAGACTTCTATAAATGGACTCAATGGATTTTTGTAAAGATGTTTAAGGAAGGCCTAGCATATGAGAAAGAAATGCCTATTAACTGGTGTCCATCATGTAAGACAGGTCTAGCTAATGAAGAGGTTGTAGGTGGCGTTTGTGAACGTTGTGGTTCACTTGCAACTAAGAAGAACCTAAGACAGTGGATGTTAAAAATTACAGCATATGCTGAACGTCTACTTAATGACTTAGATAAGTTGGATTGGCCAGAAAAAGTTAAGAAGATGCAGTCTGACTGGATTGGTAAAAGTTATGGTGCAGAAATTGACTTCCAGGTAGAAGGAAGAGACGAGAAGATAAAGGTTTATACAACAAGACCAGACACCCTATATGGTTCAACCTTTATGGTATTAGCACCTGAACACGAGTTAGCATTACAAATTACTACTAATGAAAACAAGGAAGCTGTAGAAGATTATATTTATAAGGCATCTTTAAAATCTTCTGTTGATAGATTACAAGATAAAGAAAAGACTGGTGTGTTTACAGGTAGCTATGCACGTAATCCAGTGAATAATGAATTGGTGCCTATTTGGATTTCAGACTATGTTTTAATTGATTACGGAACAGGAGCAATTATGTGTGTTCCTGCCCATGACGAAAGAGACTTTGAGTTTGCTACTAAGTTTAACTTACCAATTGTTCAAGTTATTGCCAAAGATGGTGTTGAAATTCCGAATTTAACAGAAGCTTATACAGAACCAGGTATTATGATAAACTCCGGTGAGTTTAACGGTATGGAATCTGAAAAGGCTAGACTTGAACTTCCAGGATTATTTGAAGAACGTGGAATAGGTAAGAAAACAGTTAATTACAAGCTAAGAGACTGGGTATTCTCTAGACAACGTTACTGGGGAGAACCAATTCCTATTATTCACTGTGACCACTGTGGTGTTGTACCAGTTCCAGAAGAGGACCTACCAGTATTATTACCTGAGGTTGATAATTACAAGCCTACAGGCACAGGTGAATCACCTCTTGCAGCAGTAGAAGAGTGGGTAAATACAACATGTCCAACCTGTGGTGCACCAGCAAAGAGAGAGACTAACACTATGCCTCAATGGGCTGGGTCATCATGGTACTTCCTAAGATATGTTGATAGTAAGAATGATAAGGAATTAATTTCCAAGGAAAAGGCTAATAAATACCTACCAGTAGATATGTATGTTGGTGGAGTAGAACACGCAGTTCTTCACTTACTATACTCAAGATTCTATACTAAGTTCTTAAATGATATTGGAGTATTAGATTTTGATGAGCCATTTTTAAAACTATTTAACCAAGGTATGATAGTTAAAGATGGTGCTAAGATGAGTAAGTCAAAAGGTAACGTAGTTTCACCTGATGAATTAGTTCGTGAATACGGCCGTGATTCATTAAGATTATATGAGCTATTTGTAGGTCCACCAGAATTAGACTCTGAATGGGATGATAGGGGAATCGATGGTGTTTATCGCTTTATTAGACGTGTTTGGAATTTGTTTATGGATAACAAGGATAGTAACATTAAAGCAACACCTGAAATGATTAAAACTAGACACCGAATGATTTATGAAATTACCCATCGTTTAGATAACCTAAGTCTTAACACTGTAGTAAGTGGATTCATGGAATATACAAATAAATTAGTAGATATAGCCAACAAGGAAAAAGGCCTAGATAGAGGAACCCTTGAGTCAATGGCAGTTTTACTTGCTCCATTTACACCTCACTTAGCAGAAGAGTTATGGTCACAACTAGGTAATACAAGTAGTGTATTTAAGGAAAAATGGCCTGAGTATGATGAAGATAAAATGAAAGAAACACAAATCAATATTCCTGTTCAGATTAATGGAAAAACTCGTGCTATTATCACAGTAAATGCTGATAGTACTAAAGAGGCAATTCTAGTAGCTGCTAAGGAAGAAGTAGCAGGTAGATTAACAGGTGATATTGTAAAAGAAATATATGTACCTGGCAAAATTGTAAATATTGTTATAAAGTAGGCTAATAAACTTACTTTGAAGGTATTTTAATTAATCAAAAAGCGGGCTGTTACTTAGTTTAGTATAAGACTAAGTAACAGCCCGCTTTATTTATTCGCTATTTCCTGTTTTTTGCAACAAATGACCTTATTAAATTAACTTTGTTTTTATCTTCAGGAGACATGTTTTCTGTTAGAACTTCAATTAATAATTCTTGTTCTTCCTTAGAAAAGGTTAGATTTTGTTGCTTCATTGTCTTGTTAGCTTGCATAAGTAGTGGTAGAATCATATCTGGCTTTTTTCCCTTTGCGCTTTCTGCAAAACTGATAAGTAATGCCAACTTTGCAGGGTCGATGTCTTTAATAGCAGGATGATTCATCCATGAATATTCACTCATATATTATACACTCCCTTTAAATAGTATATTATATGATATGCATAATAGAAAGATGTTTAAATGAGTGTGAAATATCATCTGATATTAGTAGTAAGGCCCATAATCATCGTGGTCTAAAGTGTTTGGGTCATCATTTTCGTCATTTTCATCATTGTCATCATTATATTCATTTGCATTAGAAATATGGGTCTCATCATTATCAAGGTTTATATCAAAATGGTCATCATGGTCCTTGCTAGTTTCGCTCTTATCAGAAGATAGGGGGTCATTTGAATTTAAGGTATTCATCATCTTAAGTGCCATGCTGATATTATCAATTGCGTCTTTGTCTTCTTCAGGTAGCATAGAAGATAAGATACCAAGCATATCTTCAGGGTTTGCACTACCATCTTGACCAAACATACTTGATAAGCCACCGAGTTCATCCATAGTTGACATCATAGAAAAGAGATTCTTATAAGTATCATACATCTCCATAATATTAAAAAGGTTGATTAGAGAATCAATAAGTTTAACTTCTTCCTCATAACAGACCTCGCGAACACTCTTTAACAAGCCCAATACATCAATCCTATCTGAATCTTCACTATTATCCTCTTCTTGAAAGCTAAAAGCAGATACAAAAGATTTATTTTTGCGCTTATACAAACATTCAAAAAAATCCCCGGCCTTAATAAACAGTTCAAGGGTATCTTTAGATCTCCTGTTAAGATAAGGATAAGCAGCCCTAAGGATTTCTAAAGTATGGTGCATATAAAACATTGACATAACTTATCCAAAACCACCCCATTTACTGTTTATTATTACACTATATTCAGTAAGATGGATTTTATTACAAAGTAAGAACAGTTAGCTATAAATCATGTGGTAGCTTTGGATAAGTAAAAGAGTCTTAATTAGTAAAATTAATTAATTGCTTGGATATTCAAGGTTTAAAGGACTTGCCTGATATAGGGTATCCTCTAGATAGCGGTTAGCAAGATATTTAGCCATACCTAGATTCATGTCTAGATAGTTGCCGCAACCTTCCTTAGTTGCACCTGGTACATCTCCTTCAAAATCTCTTATAAATTCAAACGTATTTATTATTAGGGGTAATATCTCCTTGGAAGAATAGTCTCCAACAAGAATTAAGTAAAAACCTGTTCTACACCCCATTGGTCCAAAGTATATAACCTTGTCCATGT
The DNA here is from genome assembly GCA_012518885.1 of Clostridiales bacterium. Lineage (GTDB taxonomy): Bacteria > Bacillota > Clostridia > Lachnospirales > Lachnospiraceae > JAAYRG01. The sequence continues at coordinate 4,542 of JAAYRG010000116.1, forward strand.
AGTCTTTGTTATTTCTAAGATAGGTAGCTGCTAGATGTTCTATTGTATGCATTTCAGCGGTATTCATAACCGGTTCAAAGTTAGGCCTGGTCATTCTAAGGTCAAAAGTTGTTAAGACTTCACTGCCTACTTGGTCTTTCCTAGATACGTATACTCCTCTTTGTAATTTCATATGGTCAATTGTAAAGCTTGGTATATCTTTCATGTTTATCTTCCCTTTCTACGTTCGTTTTATATCTATATTTAGATAGTCTTTTAGGTCTAGACCTAGTTTATTCTAGTAATAGATGGTCTATAATAATTATACTTGTTATAATTTATTTTACAATTATAACATAATATGCTATATAGTATAATAGAGAATTATCTGTAAATAGTCTAAAAGGGTAAAGTTAACATTAGACTATATTTTTGCGAGATAATGTGTTAAAATAATTTCTAGATGATTTTAGAAAATAATAGTAAATATGATATAGAGGTGCATAATAATGTTAAATGACAAAAAAGTGCTATATAGTGGAATGCAGGCTACTGGAAAGTTAACCCTAGGAAACTATTTAGGAGCCTTAAAAAATTGGGTTACTTTAAATGAAGAATATGAATGTTTTTTCTCAGTAGTAGACATGCATTCAATCACAGTAAGACAAAATCCAACTGAGCTTAGGAAAAAGGCAAGAGACCTGCTTATCCTGTATATTGCAGCAGGGCTAGACCCTAAAAAGAATTGCATATATTATCAATCCCATGTATCAGGTCATGCAGAACTAATGTGGATATTAAACTGCTATACATATATGGGTGAATTAAACCGTATGACACAGTTTAAGGACAAGTCTAGAAAGAACGAAGATAATATTAATGCAGGCCTATTTACTTATCCTGTACTTATGGCTGCGGATATATTGTTGTTCCAATCTGATGTAGTACCTGTTGGTGCGGACCAGATGCAACATCTTGAATTAACAAGAGATATAGCAGAAAGATTTAACAAGCTATATGGTGATGTATTCACAGTTCCAGAAGCCTATATAGGTAAAACCGGTGCAAGAATAATGAGCCTACAAAACCCTGAGAAGAAGATGTCTAAGTCTGATGAGAATCCTAATGGAAGTATCTACCTACTTGATGATACTGATACTATTATCCGCAAGTTTAAGAGGGCTGTCACAGATTCATATAGTGAGATTCTTTATAGAGATGAGCAACCTGGAATTAAGAATTTAATTGATATCTATAGTGCAGTAACTAATAAAACACCTGGGGAAATCGAGAAAGAATTCGATGGCAAGGGCTATGGAGAATTCAAGTTAGCAGTAGGTGAGGCTGTTGCAAGTACCCTTAAGCCTCTTCAAGATAGGGTTGCTGAATTATCTAAAGATAAGGCTTATATTGACTCTATAATAAAAGAGAACGCCGAAAAAGCGAATTACTTTGCAACTAAGACCCTTAGAAAGGTTCAAAGAAAAGTAGGATTTCCAGATAGAATTAGATAGTGAGGAAGGGTATTCATGAGGATTGTATTTACTGAGGTCGACACTCTTGGTAATGATGTAGATTTATCAATATTTGAGGAATTTGGACAAGTAATAAAGTATACTACTGCAGACTCGCTAAGTATTAGTGAGAAAGTAAAGGATGCAGATATAATAATAGCTAATAAGGCAGTGATGAATGAAGATTCCTTAAAGAATGCAGCTAATGTTAAGCTAATTTGTCTTACTGCAACTGGAACAAACAATATTGACTTTGCATATACAAACAAACGAGGAATAGCGGTTGCTAATGTTAAAGGATATTCTACTGCGTCTGTAGTGCAACATACCTTTGCCTTGTTATTCTACGTATATGAAAAACTCGATTATTTTAACAGATTTGTTAAATCAGGTGAATATACTAAGCATGAGATTTTCACCAATTTAGAACTTAAGTTTCATGAGTTATCAGGTAAGACTTGGGGAATTATTGGCCTTGGAGATATCGGTAGAGGAGTAGCTAGGGTTGCCAAAGCCTTTGGATGCGATGTGATTTACTATTCTACTTCAGGTAAGAATATTAATAAGGAATATAAACAGGTAGACTTTGATGAACTACTTGCTAAATCTGATATTATTTCAATTCATGCTCCACTTAATGATGCTACAAGGAACTTAATAGATAATGAAGCCCTAAGCAAGATGAAAGAGAGTGCTATACTTCTTAATTTAGGAAGGGGCCCAATAATAGATGAGGCTGCACTTGCTGATGCACTAGAGAATAATATAATTGCGGGTGCAGGTTTAGATGTGTTAGCTGTTGAACCTATGGACCCTAACAACCCACTTCGAAGAATAGAAGACAATAACAAACTAATTATTACCCCTCATGTTGCTTGGGCAACAGTAGAAGCAAGACAAAGGTGTTGCAATGAGGTTTATGAGAACATAAGGTCCTTCTTAAGTGGTGGTAGACGAAACATAGTGGAGGGTTAGTCTAAGTATTAAATGTCTTAGATAATATTTGTTAAGAATTTTTATAAAATAATATAAATAAAGACCAGGTATGGCCTGCCCAATAAGTTATTAAACATATAACTTAAGGCTTTCCGCTACCTGGTCTTTTTATATTTTTTTCTTTAATATACTAATACTATTAATAACATTATTAATAGTATTAGTATTATTTTTAGTTTCCACCGGATTTTACTTCATTCCATTTTTGAAGATAGATTTCATCCATTTCACTTCCAAGATACTTAAAGGCTGTAGTTCTTGAAAGAATGGTTTCATCTGGAAAGGCAATTTCGCTATTCCTTATTTCTTCGTCTTCAATTAAGGCTCTTGCAGCTGAATTTGGTGTAGAATAGGTGATAATTTCAAAGTTCTTAAGTGCAATATCAGGTCTACACATAAAGTCGATCCATTTTTCGGCATTTTCTTTGTTTGGAGCATTTTTAGGTATTACCCAGCTATCAATCCATACATTAGACCCTTCCTTTGGTACAACATATTCTAGGTCAGGATTTTCTCTTTGGGTATAGATAGCTTCACCTGAGTAGATAACACCGATTGGGTTTTCTCCACCTATCATCTTATCCCTTACTTGGTCAACTACATAAGCATCAACAGAAGAGTATTGTTCTTGTAATAATTGTTTCGCTTCTTCGATTTGTGCTTCATCAGTTGAGTTGATGCTATATCCAAGATATGCTAGGGCAATTGCAAAGGCATCCCTTACACTGTCTATCATTAGGACTTTTCCATCATATCCATGTTTTTGCATAAACTCTTTATCAAAAATTGCTGCCCAACTATCAATTTCTTCACCTATCATTGTCTTATTATATAATAGGCCAAGGGTTCCCCAAGTATAAGGTACACTATACTTGTTTTCAGGATCAAATTCCTTTGAGGATTCCCAGTGGACAGGGTCAATATTCTTAACATTAGGAATATTATCAAAGTTAATTTCTTGTAGAAGATCAGCCTCAATCATTTTTTGGATCATATAGTCTGATGGAGCTACAACATCATATTCTACAGAACCTGTTTGAATTACAGGGAACATATCCTCGTTTGTTACGAAATCATTGTAAACAACCTTAATACCAGTTTCTTCTTCAAACATATCAATTACTTCAGGGTCAATATATTCACCCCAGTTATATACATTTACAACTGGACCATCTTCGCTTTGGCATCCAGTTAAGAATGCAACAATAAGAGCTAAGCTCATTATCAAAAATTTTGTTTTTCTCATTTTAACCTCCTAATTACACACCTATTTCTTACCTTTATTTTTACTGTAATTTACTAGAGTTAGTAGTATTAATACTGCTACAAACATCAAAGTTGATAAGGCATACATTTCTGGTTTAATACCTTTTCTAACTTCTGAATAGATTTTAGTTGAAAGAGTATCAACAGAAATACCCTTAGTAAAGTGGGTTATAACAAAGTCATCTAGGGACATTGTAAAGCTAAGTAAAAAGCCTGATAAAACACCTGGAAAAATTTCAGGGAAAACCACTTTGTAGAAAGCGTAAACAGGTTTAGCCCCTAGGTCCAAGGCGGCTTCATATGTGTTTATATTAAGTTGCTTTAATTTTGGCATAACACTCAATACTACATAAGGGATATTAAATGTTATGTGTGAGATAAGTACTGTTCTAAAGCCTAGGGTAAATCTCATGGCAACAAACAAGAGCATGAGAGAAATAGCAGTTACTATATCAGCATTCAACATTGGTATATTTGTAATGGAGAGTATAGTGGTTTTTGGAACTATCTTCATTCTATTAATACCTATTGATGCCGCTGTTCCTATTATTGTAGCTATAAGGGCTGATAGGAAAGCAATAATAAGGGTTGTATAAAGAGCGTTCATAATCTCTCTATTTTGGAAGAGTTCTATATACCATTTAAGGGTAAACCCGCCCCACTTTGACCTTGATTTTGATTCATTGAAGGATAAAACCATTAGGATTGCAATGGGAGCATATAAAAATAATAATATAAGTGCTATATAAAATTTCTGGAGGTAGTTCTTAATGGTGTTTTTCATATGATTTGACCTCCTGCCTTATTTTCATTCTTATCATACTTGGCTAGGATTGCCATACTAATTAGTATGAAAACCATTAGTACAAGGGAGAGTCCTGAACCAGTATGCCAGTTATTTACAATCTTAAATTGTTGTTCTATAACATTACCTATTAAGAGAACCTTACTTCCACCTAGGATATCAGAAATTGCAAATGTAGTAAGTGATGGTACAAAAACCATAATTACTCCACTTACTACACCAGGAAAACTAAGTGGCCATATTACACGTATAAAGGTTTGAAAGTTGTTAGCACCAAGGTCTTTGGCTGCGTTAACAATATCATCACTAATTTTAACTAAGCTATTATAGATAGGTAATATCATAAAGGGTAGGAAGTTATACACCATACCTATCATTATTGCACTTGGAGTATTAATTATACTTAAAGTTGGTAAATTAAAAAAGCTTAGTATTTGATTTAGAATACCGGTATTCTCAAGGATGTTTTGCCAAGCTAGTGTACGAAGTAGTGAATTCATCCACATAGGTAATATAAATACTAATACTACAAAACTTGAGCTTTTAATCTTAAGGTTCCTAAGTATTAGGGCCAGGGGATAGGCTAACACTAAACAGACAATGGTACTAATAAATGAAAGCTCTAAAGATAACCAAAGGGCCCCCCTATTGATAGGTTTAGAAATAAGGGCAATGTTATCTAGAGTAATGCCTCCACCTGCACTAGTAAGACCGTAGTAAACAATTAATATAAGAGGGACTACTATAAATCCAACCATCCATACTAGGTAGGGATATGCTAGCCATTTTCTAGTCTTCATCTATTACCACCGCCTCTTCGTCTTCTGATTCAGGCTTGTTCATAATATGGACATTAAAAGGATGGACTCTTATTCCGACTTCTTTACCAACTGGGAAGAAATCAGTAGAATGTACTAGGAGTTCATATCCGTTTGTCATTACTTCCATCTCATAATGAACACCCTTAAATATTAGGGAGGTAACAGTCCCAGTAATTATTCCTTCACTAGGTTTAACTAAGTCAACATCTTCAGGTCTAATTACAACGTCTACTGGTTTATTCCTACCAAAACCAACGTCAACACAAGGGAAATTAATACCTAATATCTTAACAAGTTTATCTTCAACGAAAGTACCACCTATTATGTTACTTTCACCAATAAAGTCCGCAACAAAGGCATTCTCAGGCTCGTTATATATATCTACAGGAGACCCTATCTGTTGTATATATCCCTGATTCATAACAACTATAGTATCAGACATTGTTAGTGCCTCTTCTTGGTCATGGGTAACATATACAAATGTAATGCCAAGTTCATTCTTAAGCCTAATTAATTCATACTGCATATCTTGACGAAGTTTAAGGTCTAGGGCACCTAAAGGTTCGTCTAGTAATAAAACCTTTGGTTCATTAACTATAGCCCTTGCTATAGCAACCCTTTGTTGTTGTCCTCCACTTAAGTTCTCTGGGGAACGATTTTCATACCCATCTAAGTTTACTAACTTAAGGGCATGGGCAATCTTGTCGTCAATATAAGCCTTACTCTTTTTCTTAATCTTTAAACCAAAAGCGATATTTTCTGCAACAGTCATATGTGGAAACAAAGCATATTTTTGAAAAACAGTATTAACCTGTCTTTCGTAAGGCTCCAAATCAGTTATATCTTTTCCTTCGAAAATTACCTTGCCAGTGTCAGGAGTTTCAAAGCCACCTATAATCCTAAGAGTAGTAGTCTTTCCACACCCACTCGGTCCTAGTAAAGTTAGGAATTCATTCTCCTTAACATAGAGATTTAAATCATCTAAGATGACATCACCGTCATATGATTTTGTAATGTTTACTAAATCGATTAGCTTTTTGTCAGTCATTTTTGTTCCTCCTAATTAATTGAATATGAACTTAAGTCATAGGACACAGGTCTTTTTCTTTTGTAATATAAACCCTTCTATACATATTCTATATAATAATTAAAATAATATTAAATTGTTAAAAACTAGGGGGTGTTGATACCCATATAAGCTCAGCGCCATATTTACTAGAAGCCTTTATGTAATGGGTTTTTGATGCAACGTAATAGAAAGACTCCCCTTTTTTAACCTTATATGAATTATTGCCTAATGTTATAGTTATATTTCCCTTAAGGACAAATCCGAATTCTTCACCCTCATGGGGACTATCAGGATAAGTGGACCCACCTGGTTCAAGGATTAAAAGAATCGGTTCCATTATATTCTTTTGAGCATTTGGAATAATCCATTTAATCAAATTCTTATATTCACTATCTTGTTTTTCAAAATAATCTTCTTTTTTAAAAACTACTTGTTCTGGAGTAGAATTTGCAAAAAAGTCTTCCAAACTGGTACCTAAACACTGGAGTATATCTATAAGTGTTGCAATAGAAGGAGAGGTCAGATCTCTTTCTAATTGGGAAATAAAACCCTTTGATAATTCAGCACGGTCAGCAAGTTCTTCTTGGGTTAAACCTTTTTGCATCCTAAGTTCTCTGATTTTTTTTCCTATCTCCAAGTCATCCACTCCTTTATTAAACAATAAGTTTACTTATACTAAACGCATCTTAATTATACATAAATTAATATTTATGTCAATAAGAAAAATTAAGAATAAAAACATATTTTAAAAAATAGATTTATTAATGAAGAAACTATGGAATGAGAGCAGTTTATTTTTATGAAAAATAAAGAAAAAGTTCAAGTTATAATTTCTTGTAATAATTTTAAAAAAGACTATGAATACGTAAAAAATATAGGGGAAATAAAATACAGGCTTCCTATGATTAACGCCTATGTGGTAGAAGTGTGTGAAAGTAAAATCGATGAAATAGTAAAAAGCGAAGGGGTCTTTGCTTATGAAATGGATGCCCACATAACAGCCCAAATGGATAGGGTGGCGGATATTATTGAATTACAGTGGGCCCATGATAGGAGAATATATGGCCAGGATATTGGGGTAGCGATTGTAGATACAGGTATATGGCCCCATGAAGACTTTATAAATGGTAAGAACCGAATTGTAGGATTCTATGATGTTATTAATGGAAGGAAAGAACCCTATGATGACAACGGTCATGGAACTCATGTAGCTGGGATCGTGGGAGGAAGTGGAAAAACATCAGGAGGCCGTTATATTGGAATTGCCCCAAAATGTAACCTAGTAGGGGTTAAGGTTTTAAATGAAAAAGGGGATGGAAATATATCTGATGTCTTAGCAGGGCTCCAATGGATAGTTGACAACAAGAAAAAGTATAATATTAGGATAGTAAATATATCTGTAGGGGCTACTACAGATAGTGAAATAGATGAGAATTCTATGCTTGTTAGGGGAGTAAATGCAGTTTGGGATGAGGGAATTGTTGTTGTTGTAGCGGCTGGAAACAATGGTCCTAATCCAATGTCTATATCAATTCCTGGTATCAGTAGAAAGGTAATAACAGTAGGTTCATCTGATGATAATTTTACTGTTGATGTCTTTGGAACTAAGAAAAAGGATTATTCAGGGAGGGGGCCAACAGCATCCTGTATAAAAAAGCCTGATGTAATAGCACCTGGTTCTAACATAGCTTCGTGTGGTGTAAGTAAGTATAATGCTAATAATCTTACTGGGAGGAGGCCCTATAGACGAATATCCTCCATGTATACAAGAAAAAGTGGAACATCTATGTCAACTCCTATAGTTACAGGCTCAATTGCCCTTTTACTTTCAAAGTATCCTAATATGACTAATCGAGATGTAAAGCTTAAATTAAGAACTGGAACCATAGACTTAGGATATAGCTGGCCTAAACAAGGTTGGGGGCTTATAAATATTCCAAAACTCTTATCTTAAATAAAAAAAGTTTTAAAAATAGGAAATAAGGCAAGCTAGGTTACATAAGATAGAGTGTAATCTTATTTAGGAGGCTCATAAATGAGTGATTTAACAGCTACAGGATGTGGCAGAGGATTCGAAAACAGTGGAGCTCTAATTCTTATTATTCTACTACTTTGCTGTGGAGGCATCGGAGGATCAGGCTTTGATCGTTGCGGAGATAATAACTTTGGATGCAACGCAATCGTTTGGATCATCTTAATCCTTTGCCTATGCGGCAATGATGGATTCGGATTCTAAGAAAAGCATAACTTAATTACCAAAAAGATTGAGCATGTTGTATATTACAACATGCTCATTTCCATTATAAGCAAAAGAAGAAACTTTTTTATTTTCTATTTTTATTAGTTTTTTTTGAGTCTATAAGCTTTTTGAAGCATTCTTCATCTATTTCATAGACAGTATTTTCATCAATTATAAGACTATCTTGTTTAGGATCCATATTAGCAAGATTCCTTGAATAATAAGAATCCAAAGGAGTTCTTTGATTATGGTAATAGGGTCTATTTTTACCGGGTCTAGATTTATTTTTAGAATAATAGTAATCCATGCTTACCTCCTTATGTTAATTAAAATAACTAAATATTCAATTTTTTAACTTAAAGGACAAAAATTTGAGTCTAAATTGAATAAAATTAGTTATTTATATTATTATATGAACAATATATATATATGGGATTGGCAAATGTCTCATTTTATTGTATTTTGTAGATAGTTTTTTACCTTGCTAAAAGACTTTATATATTTTATACTTAGGATAACTTAAAGAACTTCTGTTAAAGCCTATCAAGTGGCCGAAACTAAGATATTTTTTAAAAGAAGATTCACAAAAAGATTAGAGAGGATGGTGAATTAATGGCAGGTTCAACCTATGGTAACTTATTTAAAATTACCACTTGGGGCGAATCCCATGGCAAAGCTATTGGTGTTGTAGTAGATGGCGTCCCAGCAGGTTTAGATTTGAATGAAGAAATTATTCAGCAGTATTTAAATAGAAGACGTCCTGGTCAAAGTGAATTTACAACAGAGAGAAATGAAAGTGATAGCGTAGAGATTCTTTCTGGTACCTTTGAAGGTAAATCAACAGGGGCACCCATATCCATGATTGTAAGAAATAAAGACCAGCATTCAGCTGACTATGATGATATAGCAACCTACTATCGTCCTGGACATGCTGACTATACATTTGATGCAAAGTATGGCTTTAGAGACTATCGTGGTGGTGGTCGTACTTCTGGTAGGGAAACAATAGGACGTGTTGCAGCAGGGGCTATAGCTAGTGAAATTTTAAAAAAGCTAAATATTAATGTACGTGCTTACACTAAGTCAATTGGAGACATTAATATTAACTACAGTAATTGCCAAATTAGTAATATTGCAAAAAGTCCATTTTCTATGCCAGACCTTGAAGCTTCAGAGGCAGTCGAAGAGTTAGTAAGACTTAAAAAAGAAGAACAAGATTCGCTAGGAGGCATAATTGAATGTATTATTTCAGGTATGCCAATAGGAGTTGGAGAACCAGTTTTTGATAAACTGGATGCCAATCTTGCTAAGGCTATAATGTCTATTGGAGCAATAAAGGGAATAGAGTTTGGTTCAGGCTTTATGGCGGCTAAAAGCACAGGTTCACAAAATAATGATCCTTTTATAATTGATGAGAATGGGAACATTAGTAAGGTAACTAATAACGCAGGTGGCCTTCTTGGCGGCCTTAGTGATGGTACTGAAATAGTTTTTAGGGCAGCAGTAAAGCCAACATCATCAATTGCTATGACCCAAAAGACAGTTAACAAGGCTGGGGAAAACATCGAAATCAATATTAAAGGTCGACATGACCCCCTAATAGTGCCTAGGGCAGTAGTTGTTGTAGAATCTATGGCTGCCATTACTCTAGTTGATATGTTATTTATGAACATGACCTCTAAAATCGACAATATTGTAAAGATTTATAAGTAAGCAAAGGTTTTTGAAAAAGGAAGGAGACATTTAGTTGAAATTAAATAATGAAGCACTAAAAAATAAAAAAGTTTGGGAAGATGCAGGTTTTGAATTGCCACAATTTGATAGAGAGGCAATGATTGAAGAAACTGCTAAGAATCCTGAATGGATACACTTTGGAGGAGGTAATATCTTCCGTGCATTCCCAGCAGCAGTTCATCAAGAACTTTTAAACAAGGGGATTGTTAAGACTGGTATTATAGTTGCAGAAGGTTATGACTATGAAATTATTGATAAGGCATACCAAAAATTCGATGACTTATCTGTACTTGTAACCTTAAAAGCAGATGGAAGTCTTGAAAAGAAAGTAATTGGAAGTATTGCAGAAAGTCTAAGAGTAGATACTAACAATAATAAAGACTGGTCTCGTTTATCAGAAATCTTTGCACATCCAGGCCTTAAGATGGCTTCATTTACTATTACTGAAAAGGGTTATAGCCTAGCTAATCCACAAGGTGAGTTTTATCCTGATGTAGCAAAAGACTTTGAGCAAAAGCCAGAAAACGCTAATAGCTATATTGGTAAACTTGTAGCTCTTCTATATGTTAGATTTAAGAATGGAGCTACTCCACTTACTCTAGTAAGTATGGATAATGTTTCTCACAACGGAGACAAACTTCTAGCTGCTGTTACAACATTTGCTGACAAATGGGTAGAAAACAATATAGTAGAAGCTGAGTTTAAGGCTTATGTAAGAGAAAAAGTATCCTATCCATGGTCTATGATTGATAAAATCACACCAAGACCAGCTGAGTCAGTAATTAAGATGTTAGAAGATGCAGGTTTTGAAGATACAGAGTCTGTAGTAACTTCAAAGAATACATTTGTTGCACCTTTTGTTAATGCAGAAGAGTCCCAATATCTAGTTATTGAAGATGCATTCTTAAATGGTAGAGTTCCTCTAGATAAGGGTGGAATAATTTATACTGATAAAGAGACTGTTGATAAGGTTGAAACTATGAAGGTAACTACTTGTCTTAACCCACTTCATACATCTCTTGCAGTATTTGGTTGCCTACTAGGTTTTGAAAAAATATCCGATGAGATGAAGGATAAAGAACTACTTGAATTAGTTAAGAGAATTGGATATGATGAGGGTCTACCAGTTGTAGTAAATCCTGGAATCATTAACCCAAGAGATTTCATTGATGAAGTTATTAATGTTAGACTACCTAACCCATTTATGCCTGATACACCACAAAGAATTGCAACTGATACTTCACAAAAGCTTGCTATTCGTTTTGGTGAAACTATTAAGTCATATGACAAGGCAGATGATAAGGATGTAGCAGACCTAACATTTATTCCTCTTACTCTAGCAGGATGGTGCCGTTACCTAATGGGTATTAATGATGAAGGTAAAGAGTTTGAGCTTAGTCCAGACCCATTATTACCATCATTAAAGCCTATTATTTCTAAAATAAGCCTAGGTCAAACAGACAACCTTCATGAAGTATTAAAAGAAATCCTATCCAATGATAAGATTTTTGGAGTCAACCTATATGAAGTAGGTTTAGGAGAAAAAGTAGAAGGTTTATTTGCTAAGTTAAATGCTGGACCAGGTGCTGTGCGTAGTACTCTAAAGGAATATTTGGCTTAATACCTATAAAAATCAATATCTAATATAAATGGTAAAAGTATTAATACTAGCCACTAAAACTACTGCATAGAGAAGAAACCTCTCTATGCAGTTTTTTTAAATAAAAAACGGGGGTGTATACATGAGGTTCTTTCACATATCAGACCTACATATAGGAAAAAAGTTACATGAAGTAGACATAACAAAGGACCAAGAACATATTTTAGAAGAAATAATAAAAATGGCTACAAAGCATAAGCCTGATGCAATTTTCATTGCAGGGGATGTATATGATAGGAGTGTTCCACCAGCAAGTGCTCTAAATTTATTCAATGACTTTATAACAGAGTTAGAATCTAGGGATATAAAAGTCTTTATTATTAGTGGTAACCACGATTCTCCTGACAGGTTACAATTCGCTAAAGAAATTCTAGAGAAAAATGATATCTATATAGCAGGTAGCTTTAATGGTAGTCTACAAAAGGTAGTAGTAGAGGATGAATACGGCCATGTTAATGTTTATATGCTACCCTTTATAAAACCAAGTATTGTTTCGAACTTCTTTAAGGAAGAATTCATAGATTCTTATGAGAAGGCCTTTCGCCTACTTATTGAAGCACAAGAGATTGATTTATCAGAAAGAAATATTCTTATATCCCACCAATTTGTAACTAATCAAGGTGTTGAACCTGAGACTTCAGAATCTGAAGCTATTAGGGTTGGGGGCTTAGATAACATTGACGTATCGGCATTTGACCGCTTTGATTACGTAGCCCTAGGCCATATTCATAGGCCACAAAAGATAGGTAGGGAGACTGTTAGGTATAGTGGAACACCTCTTAAATACTCTTTTTCTGAATGTAATCATAAAAAGTCCGTGACTATGGTTGACTTTGGAGAGAAAGGGGACATTAAGATAGACTTTCTTCCCCTTAATCCCTTAAAAGATATGGTCATACTTAAGGATAAGTTAGAAAACTTGCTAACTAAGGAAGAGTACACAAAGCATTCTAATGACTATATAGCTGCAATAATTACTGATGAAGAAGACTTGTTTGACCCAATTGGACAACTAAGAAGTGTATATAAGAATACCCTTCAAATTGAAATAGAAAATACCAAGTCCCAATATGTAGACCATGACTTGGTTTATTCAGGTGATATTAAGGAAAAAGACCCCTTAGACTTATTTAAGGAGTTTTATTATATGCAAAACAATGAAGAGATGACTGATATTCAAGAGAAGATTATCCTTGAAATTCTTGATGAACTTGGGGGTGGACAAGATTGAAACCAATAAAATTAACTATGAGAGCCTTTGGACCCTATTCAGGAGAAACAGTTGTTGATTTTGAAAAATTTGGATCAAGTGGACTTTTTCTTGTATCGGGGGATACTGGAGCAGGTAAAACTACAATATTTGATGCTATTTCCTATGCCCTTTTTGATAAGACAAGTGGTGAATCAAGGGGGATAAACTCTATAAGAAGTGACTTTGCTGATGAAGAAACCTTCACAGAGGTAGAGTTTGTCTTTACCCATAAAGATGAGGTATATACAGTTAGGAGATATCCTGACCAAATGCGAAAGGGTAAGAGGGTAGACCGACTAGTAAGACAAACAAAGGGTGTATCCCTTATTATGCCAGATGGAAGAGAAATTGATTCTCTAACTGAGGCTAATAATACAATTACTGAAATTCTAGGTGGTCTAGGTTATGACCAGTTTAAGCAAATCTCTATGATAGCCCAAGGGGAATTCTTAGACTTATTGTTAGCTGATAATGATAAAAGAAATGATATAATGCAAAGGGTTTTTAATACTAGTTTTTATAAGAGTGTTGCAGAGCTACTAAGAACTAAGGAAGCTGACCTAAAAGACCAAACGAATTCAATCACCAACTTAATAAAACAAGCCATAGGAGATATTAGGTGTGATGTGGAATCAGAGTATTATGAAGAGATAAATATATATAAACAAGAACAGGATGTTTATAAAACTGATAAAGTCATTGAATGCCTAGATAAAATTATAGAACAAGACCAGGAACACCTTAGTACCATAAAAGATAAGTTAGAAGAAATCTCTACTAACCAATTAAGGCTATCCAAAGAAGAAGAAAATGGTAAAAGAATAAACAAAGAGATTGAAGAAAGAGAAGAATTAGAGAAGAAGCAACAAGAGTTAGAACAAAAAGAACCAGAAATTAAGGCTTTAAACGAAAAGGCTAATCTAGGTCAGTATGCCTTATCAAACATTAAACCCTCTGAAGCAAATAAAAATACAAAAGAACAGTCTAAAAAAGACATAGAAGTTAAGATAAGAAACAATAAAGTACAATTGTCAGCCCTTTATGAAGATTTTAAAAAGGCTAAAGAAGCATACAAGGTTGAACTAGGCAAGGATGACTATAGGAAAGAAGTAAATGCTAAAATAGTAGACCTAAAAAAGAGTTTAGACAAGTACAGTAAGTTAGAAAGCTTTATTATTGAAAAAAGTAAAAAAGAAAGCAACTATAAGACTATAAAAGAGAAAATAACTAAAGAGAATAGTCAACTAACTAGACTTAACAAAGAGGAGAAGGCACTACTGGAAGAAATCGAGAAGTTAAAAAACAGTCCAGTTGAGGAAGAAAAATACAGAAATTTATTAGAAAAAGAAATAGCCAACAAAAAGAAACTTGATGATTTAATTAAAACTGTAAAGGCCCTTATCCTATTAGAACAAAAGTCTGAAAAAGCGAAAAAAGACTTTATTAAGGCTCAAGAAGCATATTCAAAGAGTAGGAATGAGTATGAAGAAAAGCAAAACATTTTCCTAAGGGAACAAGCAGGAATACTAGCTCAGAACCTTAAAGATAATGAGCCATGTCTTGTTTGTGGTTCGGTTAATCATCCAAATCCGGCCATTTTACAAAAGGATGCTCCTACTGAGGCAGAACTAAACCAGTTAAATGATAGAACTAGTGAGCTACTTAGTCTTATGCAAGATGCTAGTAAAAGGTCAGGAGACCTTATTAAGGAACTAGATACAAGGCTAGAAAGTCTAAGTCATACCTTGCTAGATTACAACATAGAAGCAGATATATGTGATTTAAGAAAGACTTATGACTTGCTTCTTGGTTTAGATAAGGACTTTGGTACTAAGATACTAGAAATACAAGACCAGTATAAGATTATAAAGGCTCAAGTTAAAAGACTAGAGGAAGCCAATAAAAATCTAGAAAAGATTAAGGAAGGCCTTGAAACAACACAAGTAAGTCTTGAAAAACTAGGCAAGGAAAAGAATGAACTTGAAATATACTTATCAAATATTAACTATTGTATAGATAGTATAAGTAAGGAGCTAGAATTCCCTTCTCTTGATGTAGCAAGGACAAGACTCTTAGAATTAGAAACAGAACAAAAGGACTTAGAGAAAAAACTTGAAAAGGCACAAGATAGCTACCATAAACTGTACACAGACCTTAGTACAACCAAGAAAATTCTTGAAGAGAATGAAGAGTCGCTAAAATTAATTAGTAATCAACTTGAAAAAGCAATAGATGAGTATTTGAAAGTTATTAAAGAATCGCCTTTAAAAGATGAAGAAACTTATTATAACCATCTTTTTAGTCAAAAAGAAATTGATGCAATGAAGAAGATTTGTAGCGATTACTTAATTGACAAGGAAAACAACCTGACTAGGCTCAGTATTTTAAGGGATACTACTAGGGACAAGGTTAAGGTAAATCTAGATGAACTTAGACTAGGATTAGAGAAATTAAAGGAAGAAAGAAAAAAGGCTGAGGAGAAGTATACCTTAATCTATAGTAGGATTGAAAGAAATTTAGAAATAAAAGGCGAACTTTTTAAAAGAAATAAAGAGAGGCTGGTTAAAACTGAAGAATATCTTGATGTTGCAAGGCTCTCAAGAACTGCCAATGGTAGGCTAGAAGGTAAGCAAAAGATTACATTTGAGACCTATATACAGGCTGCATATTTTGTAGAAATAGTAAAAAAAGCAAATGAACGTTTCTATAAGATGTCAGGAAAGAGATACCAAATATTAAGGAAAGAAGATGGCAACATACAAAGATTTACTGGACTAGAACTTGATATTCTAGATAAGTGGACAGGAAAAATTAGAGATGTAAGGTCCTTATCTGGTGGTGAATCCTTTATGGCAGCTCTTTCACTGGCCCTTGGATTTTCAGATGTTATCCAAAGCTATTCTGGTGGAATAGAAATTGATACCCTATTTGTTGATGAAGGTTTTGGTTCCCTTGATTCTAATTCCCTAGAACAAGCCATAGGTACCTTAGCAGCCCTAACAAGTGGCAATAGGCTAGTGGGTATTATTTCCCATGTTGATGAGTTAAAGGAGAAAATACCTAACCAAATAGTTGTAAAAAAGGGTATTAATGGTAGTTATATTGATGAAATAAGGTATGAACATAAACTATCAAATATCAATGAAAAATAGTAACACTCCTTTAAATAAGTAATAGTAACAATTAAACACAACAATATAACGATGGACTACTTTAAATTGACTGAAGTAGCCCATCTTTTTTTGTGGGAAAAATTTGAATAAACTGCATATTTAAAGAGATAATGGAGAATTTAATAAGGAATGATTTTTTTAAAGGCTAATAACTTAGAAATATTGAAAGGAGTAGGGACTATGAAAAACAAACATAATAAAGAAAAGAATGTTAGTTCTTCTTCTAATGACCAGCTAACCGGTCTTGATAACAAAAGACTAACTAAGAAAGAGCCTAGTCATAATGAGGGTACGGCTGCATGGGCAAATGATGAGAAGTTACAAGACAGAACCAACGTTCTTATACCATCTGATTATAGTGTGAATAAGGCAAAAAATTGGGTTGATAATGGAAGTCAGACCTAATAGTAAAGAAGATTATTATATATTAAAAATAAGTAGCAATAAAAAGTGTAATATAAACAAATAGTTACGAAAAAGAAAGGTTTGGTAAGGAATATGTCAAAAATTCAAATGACCGTTGATGGTAATACTGCGGCGGCATATGTTTCCTATGCTTTTACAGATGTAGCTGCTATTTATCCAATTACACCATCATCTACTATGGCAGAGATTGTAGATGAATGGTCAGCAAATGGCCGTAAGAATATATTCGGTCAAGAAGTTCAGGTTGTTGAGATGCAATCAGAAGCAGGAGCAGCTGGGGCCTTTCATGGGGCACTTCAATCAGGAGCCTTAGCTACTACTTATACAGCTTCACAAGGGCTTCTACTTATGATTCCTAATATGTATAAGGTCTCAGGAGAATTACTACCAGGGGTATTCCATGTAAGTGCAAGGGCTATTGCCTCCCATGCCCTTAGTATATTTGGAGACCACCAGGATGTTATGGCTGTTAGGCAAACAGGTTGTGCCATGCTTGCATCAGGTTCAGTTCAAGAAGTAATGGATATAGCTCCTATTGCCCACCTAGCAGCTATTAAGGGCCGCCTGCCCTTTGTTCATTTCTTCGATGGCTTTAGGACTTCCCATGAGATGCAAAAGGTTGAAGCCCTAGAATATGCAGATTATGAGAGTCTGTTAGATAAGGATGCCCTAAAGGAGTTTAGGGATAGGGCCCTATCGCCTAATAGGCCTGTCTTTAGAGGGACAGCCCAAAATCCTGATATCTATTTCCAAAACCGTGAGGCAAGTAACCCCTACTACACCAACATAGTTCCTGTAGTAGAAGAATACATGAAGAAGATATCAGACTTAACAGGAAGAGAATACAAGCTCTTTGACTACTACGGGGCAGAGGATGCTAAGTATGTTATTATTGCCATGGGTTCAGTTACCCAGACCATTGAAGAAGTTATAGATTACTTTAACCAGCAAGGAGAAAAGTATGGTTTAGTAAAGGTACGTTTGTTTAGACCTTTTAGTGTAGACCATTTAAGGAATACTATTCCAAAGTCAGTAGAAAAAATCGCAGTCCTTGATAGGACTAAAGAACCAGGAGCTATAGGGGAACCCCTTTATGAAGATGTCTGTACTGCATTTGCTAATATTGATGGGGCACCTATTATAATTGGTGGTAGATATGGTCTAGGTTCTAAGAATACAACTCCTCTTGATATAGCAGCAGTGTATGACAATCTAAAGGATAAGAATTCTAAAAATGGCTTTACTATTGGTATTGTAGACGACTTAACAAATACATCCCTAAGTATTAACAAGTCACTAAATATTGAACCTGAAGGCTTAATCTCATGTAAGTTTTGGGGACTTGGGTCTGATGGTACAGTAGGTTCTAATAAGCAAGCCATCAAAATTATTGGAAACAATACAAATATGCATGTTCAGGCATACTTTGATTATGATTCTAAAAAGTCAGGTGGTCTTACTGTTTCCCACCTTCGCTTTGGAAATAGACCTATAAAGTCCACATATCTCATTGAAAATGCAGACTATATCGCCTGTCATAATCAATCTTATGTAAATAAATATGATATTTTAGATGATATTAAGCCTGGTGGTACCTTTGTCCTTAATTGTAGTTGGTCAGATAAGGAATTAGAAGATAAGCTACCAGCATCCTATAAGCGAGTGATTGCAAAGAAAAAGGTTAATTTTTATACTATTGATGCAGTAGGCATAGCTAGGGAAATAGGACTTGGTAACCGAATTAACATGGTTATGCAAGGGGCCTTCTTTAAATTACTTGATTTATTACCAGAAGAAGTATTCATTAAGGAGTTAAAAGATGCTGTAGTTAGTTCCTATTCAAGGAAAGGCGAAAATGTTGTAAAAATGAACTTTGAGTCAATAGAAAGAGGAGTTTCTAGTGTACACAAGGTTAATGTGCCTGACCATTGGATTGATGCAAAAGACGAGGAAGATAACGACATTAAAGAAGCGGATTATGTGGCTAAAATAATGAGACCAATGGAAAGGCAAAAGGGCAATGACCTACCAGTAAGCGTATTTAAGGATAGGGCAGATGGTACATTCCCATCTGGTTCTACGGCCTATGAAAAGAGAGGAATAGCCACTGTGGTACCAGAATGGATTGATGAAAACTGTATCCAGTGTAACCAATGTTCCTATGTCTGTCCTCATGCTGTTATTAGACCATTCTTATTAAGTGAGGATGAGGCCTTAAGGGCACCTGAGTCTTTTGTAACTATTGATGCCAAAGGTGGAAATCTTCAAGGATTAAAATATAGAATCCAGATTAGCACTATGGACTGTACTGGTTGTGGCAACTGTGCTGATATTTGTCCAGCACCAGGTAAGGCACTTGTTATGAAGCCAATTGAAACCCAGGTAGATAAACAAGTTGACAACTGGCTCTATGCTACTACAGAAGTAGAATACAAGAAAGATATTGTTTTCAAACCAACATTTAAAGAAAGTCAGTTTAAGGAACCTTTATTAGAGTTTTCTGGAGCATGTGCTGGATGTGGTGAAACACCATATATTAAGCTAATTACACAATTATTTGGTGAAAGAATGATGATTGCCAATGCTACAGGATGTTCATCTATATGGGCAGCATCAGCTCCATCAACTGCATATACAACCAATTATGAGGGCAAGGGACCAGCTTGGGCTAATTCGCTCTTTGAAGATAATGCTGAGTTTGGATTTGGTATGTATCTTGGCGTTAAGCAAATAAGAGAGAAAATTGAAGATAGTATTAACGGACTTATTAAGCTTAATATAGATGATAAAGTTAAAGAGGTACTAATAGACTGGATTCATTATAAGGAAGATGGTGAAACATCAAAGGTTGTTAGTCAAAAGGTAATTAGTGTATTAGAAAACTATAAGCCAGAAAGCAAACAAAAAGAAAGGCTAGTTAAAGAAATACTTGATAGGAAGGATTATCTAGTAAAGAGGTCCCACTGGATAATTGGTGGGGATGGTTGGGCTTATGACATTGGTTATGGTGGCCTTGACCACGTATTAGCCTCAGGTGAAGATATTAACGTATTAGTATTCGATACAGAAATATATTCTAACACAGGAGGCCAAGCATCCAAGTCTACACCTAAGGCTGCAGTTGCAAAGTTTGCAAGTTCAGGAAAGAAAACAGGTAAAAAAGACCTGGGTAGGATGATGATGACCTATGGCAATGTATATGTTGCCCAGGTGGGAATCAATGCAAATAATAACCAACTCTATAGGGCCTTAAAAGAGGCTGAAAGTTATAAGGGTCCTTCTCTAATAATTGCCTATGCACCTTGTATTAGCCATGGTATCAAGGTAGGTATGGGCAAGTCCATGGATACAATTAAGAAGGCTGTAGAATGTGGTTATTGGCATCTTTATAGATACAATCCTGATCTTAAAAAAGATGGGAAGAATCCGTTTATACTTGACTCTAAAGAACCAAAGGGTGAATTTAGAGACTTCTTGATGGGTCAAGTAAGATACTCATCTTTAGAGAAGGCCTTCCCTGAACAAGCTAAAGAATTATTTGATAAGGCAGAAGCAGATGCTAGGGAAAGGTATGAAACCTATAAAATAATGGCTAGTCTCTAAAATGAATAAATTTTAGAGTTTAAATACTAGAATTAAAATAATTACTATGAGCAGTTAGAAAGCATAAATTATGCTAATAGGCTTTCTAACTGCATTTACATAGAATATAGAAGAGTCAGGGTCTTGTAAAATACAGGTTAAAACTTTAACAAATCAATTATTTATACACAAAATATACATCTATTTCAAGTTTTTTAGTCTTTAAGGTTCACAAAACAGAAAATATGTATTATATTAGTAGGTGTGATAAATTATTTATTACCTATTAATTTATATTTGCAAATTAATGGAACTACTAATTACGATTACTTATAAAATGGAGGAAGATATGTATCAAGAACAAATAGAAAAAGCTAAAGAACATTTTGGTAAGCTTTTAGAAGAACAACTTCAAAGAGTTGAAGCAATGAAAAATGAAGGAGATTTCCTTGACTACAAAAGTCTTGATAAGATTATTGTAGGAGTTTGTGGTGGGGACGGGATTGGACCTGCAATTACAGGACAAGCTCAAAGGGTTCTTGAATATTTACTTGATGAGGATGTTAAGGCTGGTAAGGTTGAATTTAGGACAATTGATGGTCTTACCATTGAGAGAAGGGCGGCAGAAAATGTTGCTATTCCAGCTGACGTTTTAGAAGAGTTAAAGGAATGTCATGTTATTCTTAAAGGGCCAACAACTACTCCAAGGAAGGGTGATCCATGGCCAAACGTTGAGAGTGCAAATGTTGCAATGAGAAAGGAATTAGACCTATTTGCTAACGTTAGACCTGTTAATATACCAGAAGAAGGAATCGACTGGACTTTCTTTAGGGAGAATACAGAAGGTTCTTATGCAGTTGGTAGCAAGGGTATCAATGTTACAGGAGATTTAGGAATAGACTTTACAGTAGTTACTTCACAAGGAACTGAAAGAATTATCCGTGCTGCATTTGAATATGCAAAGGCTAATGGAAAAACAAGAGTAACAGCAGTTACAAAAGCAAATATAATTAAAACAACAGATGGTAAATTCTTAGATTTCTTCTATAACATAGCAAAAGATTATCCAGGTATTGAAGCTGATGACTGGTATATTGATATTATGACTGCTAAGTTAGTAGATGAAAAACGTAGAAAAGACTTCCAGGTAATGGTACTACCTAACCTTTATGGTGATATCCTAACTGATGAAGCTGCTGAATTCCAAGGCGGTGTAGGTACAGCTGGAAGTGCCAATTTAGGTAAGAGATATGCTATGTTTGAGGCTATTCATGGTTCAGCTCCCAGAATGGTTGACGAGGGAAGAGATATTTATGCAGACCCTTCAAGTGTTATTAGGGCAGGTGCTATGCTACTAGGACATATAGGCTATAATGAAGAAGCAAACAAGCTTTACAAGGCTCTAGAAATCTGTAGTAGTGAGAAAAAACTAGTTATAACTGGTAGAGATACAGGTGCAACTAGTGCAGAATATGCAGACTATATTATGGAAACTATTGAAAAGCTATAATAAAGATTAGTTCAATATAATAGAGATATTTATAAAGGATAGGGTAGGTCTATAGACTTTACCCTATCCTTTATTTTTTAGGTTGGCTGGAATATTAATTTCAACTTCAGTTCCTACTCCCTCTGTACTTCTATATACGAGGCCCTTGGTCTGGTTATAAAAGAGTTGCAATCTCTTATTTATATTATAAATTGCCACATTACTTCCTGTACTACTAGCTCCCTTACAACTTAAGATGTTACTTATTTTTTTAGGGGACATGCCAATGCCATCATCTGAGACAATAAGGGTAATTCTATTGTCTTCCATCCAGCCCATTATTATGATGCAACCTTCTTTTGATTCCTTGGCTAAAATCCCATGCTGGATTGAATTTTCTACTATAGGTTGCAAAATAATATTAGGAACCTCGTAATCTAGGAGTTCATCAGGTATGTCAATAATAAAATCAATTTTGTCTTCAAAACGCATATTTTGGAGTTTTACATATAACGAAACATGGTTTAACTCCTCCCTAAGGGTTACAGTATTATTGCCCTTATTTAGGGTTAACTTATAGAACTTGGACATAGACTGGATTGCTTCATTAACCTTCTTGTGTTCTCCCTTGTTAGATAGCCAGCTAATCATATCAAGGGTATTGTATAGAAAGTGAGGGTTGATTTGTGCCTGCAAGGCCTTAAATTCGGACTTTCTAAGTTCTTTTGCCGAGTTTTCTATGTCAACTAAGAGGTTGTTTATCCTTTCTATCATATAATTATATGTATTTATTAGGTCGCCTATTTCATCATCACCCTGATAGATATCAAGTTTTTTTGGAACAGTTATACTAAATAGGTTCATTTGGTTAATAACAGAAGAAATTCGCTTTACTATAGTGTTTGATATAAAAAAGGCCATATATAAAATTAGTATGGTAGTAAGAGCATAAACAAATAGTATTCGAAATAGGGTTATTCTGCTTTCTGCTAAGATATCATTAGCAGAGATGGCTGATATCATATACCATGGAGTACCCTGAATCCTATTATAAGACAAGTATATTCTTTCAAAAGCCCATGTTTTTGAAGTAAATGTAGATGTTTTACCAATGTATTCAACCACATCTTTATATTTTAATAAATACCTACCAACCATAATAGGATTAGTTGAAGATACAAGGGTATCCCGATTGTCAATTAGGTAGGTAACACTATTAGCAAATTTAATGTTTTCCTCTAAGACTGATTGAACTGATGCTTCACTAAAGTAGGCAGCAAGATAAATTGCTGGCTCATTAGAATTAGTATAGGGCAGCTTATATATAATTGCGTAATCACCTAAGTTGACTCTTTCAGCTGGTGTAAGGTAGAGGCTTGGACATACTAGATAGTTTATGTTTTTACTAGAGAAAATTCCGTGCCAATAGGATGGTTTAATGTTTTTTAGTGGTCTTAAGACATTATATTTTATTGAATCTTGTTGTAAAAGGCTACTAAAGGGCTCGTCAATATATACTCTGATATTCTTTATAGGTGTGTCTTGGTCTATATAGGTCTTAGCCTGCAAAAGAAAGTCATTAAACTCTTCTTTATTAAGTTTGCTATTATCAATATTAGCACCATCTAAATTTAAGTTTTTTATAAATGGATGTTTGCTTATGGAATCTAAGGCCTCATCAATTTGTCCTATAATATCTTCAACTTTTTCTTTCTTTTGCATTGAAAGTGCTTGTTCATTGTAAATAGTATCGTTTAAAATTTTACTAGTTAAGTGACCATATAGTATGGATATAAATAAAAGGGATGGAATAATAGCAATAATCAAGTGGGATATAAACATCTTGTTTTTTAATTTTACATTATAAAGAAAATTAAAGGCTATATTCTTGCACATTCTAATCATGTCATGTTTTGCTCCCTGAATTCTGTTGGTGAAAGACCAACTATTTTCTTGAAACTCTTACTAAAATAATTGCTATCAGTATAGCCGACCTGTTCAGAAATATCTGATATTTTATTTCTTGGGTCAACAAGTAACTGCTTGGCCTTATCTATTCGAAACATAGTTATGTACTGGTTTAGAGTTTGATTAGTCTCATTTTTAAAAATAGTGCAGATATAGGAAGGTGAGAGTTTAATAAAGTCGCTAATGCTTTTTATAGATAGATTATTGTTCATATAATTTTGGTTAATATATTCTTTTATGTAAGTAACTTGGATGCTATCCTGCGCTACTTCTTTTGACTTATTAATCAAGTCTCTAACGGAGTCTTCTAATAAAGAGTGAAGTTTTGTTAGGGTTTGGCAAGTCATAACTGTATCTAGGACAGGATGCTTATCACCTACAACTTGGCTAGTCCTAATGTGAAAGAGTTTTTCTATCTCTTCAAGTTTTAAAAACATCCTATAATAAAAGTCCTTTGCTGTATAACTTATAAAATTCAAGTTGCCTCTCAAGTTATAATATAGTTCATCTAATAAGGCAAAGGTTCCATTCTCATCCTTATTTTTTAGGTGGAATTCAAACTGTTCTATTAATGCATCAGGTAATACGCTTATGTTATTTTTATTATCATTTTCCTTATAAACTATAAGGCTATTTATATCATGGAAGAAGGCATTTTGTAATGTTATAACAGCTGTATTATAAGACTTGTAAAGATTGCTTATACCAGTGACCCTCTTACCTAGACAAATAAAGAAGTTGCCTATACTAGTAAGGTCCCTTGATAAATCTTCAAGGACTTTTGTAATAAAACTTGATGAGGTCCTTAAATCATAAAACAAGTGTACAATAATGAATTCTCCTTGTTTAATTCCTATAATGTGCCTTATATTATTAGCAAATCTATTTTTTAAATAGGCATCAATATATGTTTCAATAGATATAAGATTAAGGCTATTTAATAATTCGTCTGCCTCGATCATTCGTATAATAAAGGTATTAAAAAAGCTAGATGGATTTATGGAATAACCAAGCTCTTTAAGGTCATCTAAAAGCTTTTGTATTCTAGACTCAGTATTAAGATAATTTAATTCTAGTACAATTTTTGTAAGAGCTTCTTTCCTTCTAAGGTCTTCACTTTGTCTTAGCAGCTGTCTTTGACTTATGGTATTAGCTGCTCTTTTAATTGTGTCCCTTACCTCACTTGGGTTAATGGGTTTTTCAATATAGTTAATGGCATTTAATTTTATGGCAGCTTTAAGGTATTCTTTATCTGAATATCCAGACATGAAGATAAGACTAGAATTAGGTAGAATCTCATGAGCTTTCTGGGCTAATTCAATACCGTTCATTCTAGGCATACGTATGTCTGTTAATATAATATCTGGTTTGTACTTCTTAACAAGGTTAAGTCCGTTTATTCCATCATCTGCTTCGTACACATGGTCTATTCCGAGACTTTTCCAATTAATACTGCCTGAGAGACCTTCTCTTGTAAGTTTTTCGTCATCTACGATTAATAGTTTCATTAGTACCTCCAAAAGTGGATGTTATTACCTTAATTAGATACGTATATGGTTATATTTAACAGTTATTTAATGTAAGACCTGTTACATGTGGTAATTATAAACCAAAGTAGGGAAACAATCAAAAGAAATTACCCCATATTGAACAAAGTTACGATTTTAATTGCAACTAGAACTTGCTAAGATATAGGCAGCAACAAGTAAATGGTTTATATAAATATTAAATCACATAGGAGGTTTATAATGAGACCAGTTATTCCACGAGAAGAATATGATATTAGGCTAGAAAAAGTACAAAATATGATGGCAGAACTAGGCCTAGACTTAGTAGCAGCCTATGCTGATGATAGATTTGTATTTGGCCAGGCATATTCAAGGTGGTTAGTAGATTACCAACCAAAGTTTGAACCAGCCCTAGTTCTTGTGCCAGCAAAGGGTGAAATTGCAATTGCAACAGGTGGAGAATCAATTGACTACATAACTACCCAGTCAATTTGTAAAAATGCTTATGTAGTAAGTGAATTTTTACATCCTGAAGAAGAATTTGTCCATGTAGAAGTAATTTCTATGAAGGAAATTATTAAAGATATGGAAGAAAAAATGGGTAGGAAGGTTACAAGAGTTGGTGTTCCAGGAATTTCTACGACTTCTTATTCTGTAATGGAAAGCTTACACAATATGTTTGGTAAAGATAATGTAGTAGATATAGAAGAGTCTATGTCTATGCTTAGGGCAGTAAAGACAGAGAATGAACTTGAAGTTATAAGATATGCCTATAAGATAGCTGAAGCTGGAATGAAAAGAGTAGTGGAAATCCTTGGTGAGGGGATTACAGAACGTGAAATAGCTGCAGAAGCAGAGTATGTAATGAGAAAGATGGGGTCAGAGGGTACAGGTATTGATACTATGGTTGCATCAGGAGTAGAGCATACAAGACCAATAGTTGTAATGCCTACAGATAGGGAACTTAGAAGGGGTGATCTTGTTGTAGTTACCCTTGCGCCTAGATATAAGGGGTATCATGGAGCCATAGCAAGGCCCTTCTTTATAGGTGAGCCATCAAAAGAAATGCTTGATATATATAATCTTGTAAAGACTTCACATGAGAATACAAGGAAGATGTTACGTCCAGGAATCGCTGCTAAAGATGTAGATAGGGTGTCTAGACAACTAATTAATGAAGCTGGCCTTGGTAATCATTTTACATATACAGGGGTTCATAGTACTGGAGTAATTGAGTTTGAAATTCCTGTCCTTTCATCAGATAGTAAGGTTATTATAGAAAAAAATATGGTTCTTTCAATTGATATACCGATATTCCTCACTGATTGTGGCGGTATGAGATTAGAGAATGGTTATATAATTAAAGAGAATGAAACAGAATCATTAATTAATCTAGATACTCCATTTGTAGTTTAGTAGGTTAATGTTTATATAAACTAGAGGTCCTATAATCTTCGAACCTTTGATTATAGGGCCTTTACTAATTATGTCAATAATTTAACATAGGAAAATCATCTTAATAATAATCAAAAGATTTTACCCTATAATTAAAAAAAATTACCCTATTAAATACTTTTTTCCAAGATTAAAATATAGGTATACGATGAGGTTCAGATGAAAGGAGAAAAGGTGTGTCAGAATATATACTTGAACTAAAGGGTGTAACAAAGATTTTTCCCGGTGTTAAAGCACTTGATCGTGTCCAGTTCCAGCTAAAAGCTGGTGAAATACATGCACTGATTGGTGAAAATGGAGCAGGAAAGTCTACTCTTATTAAAGTAATTACCGGTGTACATAAACCTGATGAAGGGGAAATATTCATAAATGGAGAAAGGGTAAACTTTAGGGGGCCTAAAGATGCTCAGAAGGCAGGAATAGCAGCAATATACCAGCATGTTACTGCCTATCCACACCTTACAGTAACAGAGAATATTTTCATGGGTCATGAGATAGTAAGGAATAAGGTAGTGCAATGGAAGGAAATGCATAAAGAAGCAAGTGAACTTCTTGCAAAACTTGACGCAGATTTTTCGGCTACTGATGAGATGCAGTCACTAAGTGTGGCCCAACAACAGTTGGTTGAAATTGCCAAGGCCCTTAGTATGAAAGCTAAAATAATTATTATGGATGAGCCTACAGCTGCCCTTTCTAAGAATGAGTCAGAAAGACTATATGAAGTTACAGAAAAACTAAGAGATGATGGAGCGTCTATAATTTTTATATCCCATAGGTTTGATGATATTTTCCGTCTTGCATCAAGAGCTACAGTTCTTAGAGATTCAAAATACATAGATCAGTTCGATATTGAAGGGGTTACAGAAAAAGAGTTAATTACTGCAATGGTTGGTAGGGAAATAACAGAAATGTTCCCTAAGATAGATGTTGAAATTGGGGAAGATGTTCTTAGAGTTGAAGGACTAAGTAGAACTGGTTTCTTTAAAGATGTTTCTTTTAATGTAAGAGAAGGAGAAATTCTTGGTTTAACAGGCTTAGTTGGGTCAAGACGAACTGAGGTTGTAGAAGCTATTTATGGTATAACCAAATTAGATAAGGGGCATGTTTACTTAAATGGTAAGGAGATTCATGTTAAGGGACCAAGACATGCAATGGAATTAGGTATAGGCCTTCTACCTGAAGATAGGCAGCAACAAGGTTTAATTCTAGATTGGGGCCTAGGTAGAAACGTTACCCTACCTGTAATGAAAGATATCTCAAAGAAGGGAATTACTGATGAAGCCAAAGAAAGAAGTTTAAGCAAGAACCTGTTAGAAACAGTTGGGGTAAAGGCCTTATCAATCTTTGATAAAGCAAGCTCTCTTTCTGGAGGTAATCAACAAAAAGTTGTTGTTGCAAAACAATTAGCCTCGAAGTTAAAAGTTATTATACTTGATGAACCAACAAAAGGTGTTGACGTTGGAGCCAAAGCCGCAATTTATGAAATAATTGGAGAACTCGCAAAACAAGGTTATGCTATTATTCTTATTTCTTCAGAAATGCCAGAAATACTTGGTTTATGTGATAGGGTTGTTGTAATGTGTGAAGGAAGAGTAACAGGGGAGTTTGACAGAAGAGAAGTTTCTCAAGAGAAGATTTTAGAAAAGGCAATGGCAAAAAGAACTATAGGGTAGAATTTAACTGGAGGTTAAGGAGAGATGGATAAGATTAATTTAAAGAAGTTGATTAATGCAAGAGAGGTAAGCTTGTTTATTGTGCTGATACTTTTTGGCATATTTATTCAGCTTCGTAATCCGGCATTTGGAACGCCTAAAAATATAAATAATATGCTTATTAACTATAGCACTACAATGGTTTTAGCTATAGGCATGATGAGTGTTTTACTTATTGGGGGAATTGACATCTCAATAGGGTCTATTTTAGCATTTGCAGGGATGGTATCTGCTCTTGTTATTAGAGATAATCCAGATACTAGTGTTTTTGTAGCAATTATGATAGCTGTTATAGTTGGTGGCTTATGTGGTCTAATCAATGGTCTTGTAATAGCTAAGGGTGGAGTACCACCAATAATTGCAACTATGGGTAGTATGAACATTTTAAGGGGCTTAACTTACTTAGTTGCCAATAACGAATGGGTAGCAGCATACCAAATAAATGAAGGCTTTAAGAAATTTGCCATGAGTAAGTACCTATCTTTTGGTCTTATTAATAATCTGATATTTATAGCCTTTGTTATAGCACTAGTAGCCTATTGCTTCTTAAAATATACTAGACTAGGAAGAAAGATATATGCAGTAGGTAATAATGCTCAAGCAGCAGAAATAAGTGGTATTAATATTTCACGTATTAAGATCTTAGTTTATACATTAATGGGAATTCTTGCAGGCCTATCAGGTGCCTTATGGGTATCCTTATATGCTTCTGCTCAAGGCGATATGGGTATGGGAATAGAGATGGACGTTATTGCTGCCTGTGTTATAGGTGGTGTTAGCTTAGCTGGTGGAAGAGGTTCGGTAGTAGGAGTATTACTAGGTGCAATAACAATAGCTATGTTAGGTAATGGTCTTCCGCTTATTGGAGTATCTCAGTTCTCATTGGATGCAATAAAAGGAGCAATTATTGTTCTGACAGTAATACTAAACGTTCTTCTACAAAGGCAAAAATTGAAGAACAGTCTAAGAAGGAGGGAAATCTAATGAATAAAGAAACAAAGAGAGTCCTAATAGCTGAAACAACCTTCTCTTGGAAAAAGTTCTTCTTAAAATGGGAATGGTTTTTGGTTTTAATATTTATTGGAATTAACATAATGAACTCATTTATTTCACCTTATTATCTAAGTGTAAGTGGTTTACTTAGTGCAACCTCTTCATTTTTAGAAAAAGCCTTTATTGTACTTCCAATGGTTTTTATTTTAATAATGGGTGATATAGATATTTCTGTAGGTTCAGTGGTTGCCCTATCGGCAGTAATAATGGGTGAATCCTATAATAGACTTGGTTTACCTATGGGGCTAGCAATTATAATATGTCTCCTTGTGGGTGCATTATGTGGTTTCATTAATGGATTTATTTTGATAAAATTTAAAGAACTTGCACCTATGATTGTTACCCTAGGTACTCAGATTCTATATCGTGGTATAGCAACTATGATATTAAAAGACCAAGCATCTACAGGTCTTACTAGTATAACCTGGTTTAGTAACCTATATTGGGGTTCAATTTTTGGTATACCCTATATGTTGATTGTCTTTATAGTTTTTGCTGTTATATTTGGCTATATATTACATAAGACGAATTTCGGAAGATACCTATATGCAATAGGTAGTAATGAAACAGCAGCACATTTTTCAGGTGTTGAGGTTGATAAGGTTAGATTAATAACCTTTACCCTAACAGGCTTGTTCTCAGCAGTTACAGCTGTTTTCCTTGCCTCTCGTATGGGTAGTGTAAGACCTAATATTGCAGTTGGGTATGAGCTTGAAGCGATTTCAATGGTTGTACTTGGTGGTATTTCAAGTGCTGGTGGAAAGGGTAATTTCATTGGAGCAATCATATCAATATTCATTATTGGACTACTTAGGTATGGTCTTGGTCTAATTAATATTCCTTCCCAGGTAATGCTTGTTGTTATAGGTTCATTACTAATTCTAGCTGTATTAATACCACAACTTAACCTAGGTAAATACTTTAGAAGAAAACAAGGTGTAGTAAAAGAAGCTTAAAATTATTATTTAGGATTTTAAAAGGTTTTATTTAAGGTTTTGGTTTTAAAATAGAAAGGGGGAAATGAGAAGGTATTTAAAAAGTTATTAATGGAGAAGTAATTAAACTAAAACCTTATCAAAATATAATAATAAGATATGGAGGAAAGATATGAAAAAGAGAATTTTTGCAATTTTATTATCAATTACTGTAATAAGTGCTTTACTTGTTGGTTGTGGAAAAGACAATAACAAGGCTCCAGCTTCTGGTGACCAAACAAACAACGAAGATAATAAAGGCAATGAAGGTTCTGATAATGAACTTAAGGGTAAGAAACTTGCTGTTATAGTTAAAAGTGCTGGTAACCCATATAATGCTAGACAATCATCAGGTTTTAAAGAAGTTGTTGAGGCAGTAGGTGCAGAAGTTATTGTTAAAGAGCCAGAAAGTGCTACAGCTGAAGACCAAATCGTTATGATTAATGAACTAGTTGCTCAAAAGGTTGATGCAATTGCAATTGCTGGTAATGATACTGATGCACTTCAACCTGCATTACAAGAAGCTATGAATAAGGGAATTAAGGTATTATCCTTTGACTCTGCTGTAAATGCACAAAGTAGAGCAGTTCATGTTAATCAGGCTGGTACTGAACTTATAGGTCAATCACTAATGGAAGCAATCCTTGATATATCAGGTGGAGAAGGCCAGTTTGCTATTCTTTCTGCAACTAGCCAGGCTACTAACCAAAATGCATGGATTGAAGCAATGCAAAAGGTAATGGAATCTGATGATAAATATTCAAAACTTGAATTAGTAGATATAGTTTATGGAGACGATGAATATCAAAAATCTGTTGACCAAACTCAAGCTTTATTATCAAACTATCCTGATTTAAAGGTAATTTGTGCACCTACTACAGTTGGTATTATGGCGGCAGCTAAAGTTCTTGAAGACCAAGGAGTAACAGCTTCTGTTAAGCTTACAGGTCTTGGACTACCATCAGAGATGGGCGACTATATTGGTGATGGTGACGATAAGTCAACACCTTATATGTACCTATGGAATCCAATCGATATTGGTAGATTAACAGGATATACAGCTATTGCTTTAGTTAAGGGAGAAATCACTGGAGCAGAAGGTGAAACCTTTGTAGCTGGAGACCTAGGTGACTACACAATAGTTAAAGCAGAAGATGGTGGAACTGAAATTATCTTAGGCCCTCCATTCCAATTTAACCCAGAAAACATTGATGAGTGGAAAGAAGTTTATTAATCATATTGTAGAAAGTCTGTATAGAATATATAATATAAATATATGCTATTGGTGTTCTATATGGCAAGAATATTGGTGTGAGAGTTTACTTTCACACCAATATTCTAATGTAAATTAATATCTACTTATAAGGAGGACATATAATATGATTAAGGGTTTTAAAATGAAGCTTTACGAAGGACAAGAGAAGGAGTATGAAAGACGTCATAATGAATTATGGCCTGAGATGATAGACATGATTCATGAACATGGTGGAAAGAATTACTCTATCTTCCTTGATAAAGAAACTAATATTTTATTTGGTTATATAGAAATAGAAGACCCAAAAAAATGGGACGAAAGTGCAGATACAGCTATTAACCGTAAGTGGTGGGACTATATGGCAGATATTATGGAAACTAATCCTGACAATTCCCCTGTTACAAAAGACTTAGACTTATTATTCCATTTAGACTAGGGATTATATAAGAATAATTCTTATACATACTATTAATATTGGCCACAAAAAAATTAGGACTTATATACATAAGTCCTAATTTTAATTGCGTATTAAGTTTATCAGCTATTTTTATAGCATAGAAGCTAAGTCTTCCCACTTTTCTAGGAGACACTCTAGCCTATGTTCTATATCTTTCTTTTCATTATTAAGTTCCATTAACCTTTTAACATCAGTATAAACTTCTTCAAGGGTTAGTAGATTATCTATTTCTTCGTTTCGACTCTCTAACCTAGATATTTCTTCTTCAGTTTGCTTAAGTTCGTTTTGAAGTTTTCTAAGTCTTGCTTGTTCTTCCTTGTGTTGTATCCAGTCTTGTTTGCCGCTTGAAACAGAAGAATTATCAACCTGGCCCCTTCCTAGTGAGCTATCTTTGTTAGAGGATGAAAAGATATTAGTGTTATTACTAGATGATTCTTTTGTATTAGCAAGAATGGTCTTTTCTAGGTCTAACTTCTTTTCTGTATAATAATCGTAATTACCCAAGTAATTAACTATTGTTTGGTTAGTGAGTTCTAAAATTCTTGATGCAGTTTTGTTTATGAAGTAACGATCATGAGAAACATAAAGAACCGTACCGCTATACTGGTTTATTGCTTTTTCTAAAACTTCCTTAGAAGTGATGTCCAAATGGTTGGTAGGCTCATCAAGTATTAGGAGATTGGCTTCTGATAGCATTAGTTTAGCAAGGGCAACTCGGCCTCTTTCGCCACCACTTAAATCTTTAATTTGCTTAAAGACATCATCACCAGTAAATAAGAAGGCAGCGAGTACATTCCTTATAGAAGTATTATTTAAGTAGGGATATTCATCTTGAATCTCTTCAAAAACCGTATTATCTAAGTCTAATAGTTCTTGTTCTTGGTCAAAGTACCCTATTCTAACCTTTTCACCTAATTTAACAAGTCCCTTGTCAGGTCTTTCTAAGCCATTTATGATTTTTAGAATAGTTGACTTTCCAGTACCGTTATTACCAATAATAGCAACATGTTCCCCTCTTTTAATTTCAAAATCAATGTCTTTAAAGAGGCTTACATTATTATATGCCTTAGATAAGTTTGTTACAGTAAGAACATCATTACCACTTCTAATGCTTGGTTCGAACTTAATTGACATAGTTTCATCAAACTCATAGGGTTTTTCAATTCTTTCAATTTTGCTTAAGGCTTTTTCTCTACTTCTTGCCCTTTTAATGGATTTTTCACGATTAAAAGAACGTAGCTTAGCTATAACTTCCTCTTGGCGCTTTATTTCTTTTTGCTGATTAAGATAATGCTTTAGCCTAGCTTCATGTTCACTTGCCTTTTTAGCTGAATAATCAGAGTAGTTGCCAGTATAGACCCTAGCCTTGGTATTTTCTAATTCAACGACCTTAGTAATTACCTTATCTAGGAAATACCTGTCATGGGCAATAATAAGTACAGCCCCCTTATAATTAGCGAGGAAACCTTCTAACCAGGCAATAGTTTCTAAGTCTAAGTGGTTAGTAGGCTCATCAAGAAGTAGTAGGTCAGGATTACTTATTAGAAGTTTACCTAGAGCTATTCTAGTTTTCTCGCCACCTGATAGGTTATCAACTAGATTATCAAAGTCCTCTTCCCTAAAGCCTAGCCCCTTTAGGATTCCAACAACTTCACTCTTATATGCATATCCATTTTGTAATTCAAACTCATGGGTAAGCCTTGAATATGTCTCAAGCATATTCTCTAACCTAGTTCCAGAAGCAGACTTCATATCAACTTCCATTTGCCTTATAGTTTCTTCTAACTTTATTATGTCTTCTTTGACACTAAGCATCTCTTGATATATGGTGTTATTTGAAGTAACAGCTTCATGCTGGGCTAAGTATCCAAGTTTGCAATCTTTTGATATTGTAACAGTTCCATCATCAGCTGATAATTCGTTTAAGATGATTTTAAAAAGGGTAGACTTTCCAGCTCCGTTCACCCCAACAATAGCTACCTTTTCGTAATCATCAACTTGAAAGCTAACTTTATCTAATACTTTTGTTATACCAAAACTTTTTTCAATATTATTAACTGACAGTATCATATCATTCTCCATTACATAATTACTTATATATGTAAGTTTTATATTTTGTCTAAGGGTATTGCCCTAGGACCATCTTATATTGTAACATTCAAATCATTTTGTATCAATTATATTTTGATTTCCTTAAGACTTAACTAAAACAATTTAATATATTACCTAAAATATAAAGAAAAAGAGAAAATTTGTCTATACAATTGACAATATATTGACAATCCAATATAATTAATAAAGATACAGATATACTAATCATTTGTAAGGAGGAAACTAGGGTGGCAGAAAATATATCTTCCGCAGTAATTGGTCGTTTGCCTAGGTATTATAGATATTTAGGTGATTTAAAAGAAGCTGGTGTAGTTCGTATATCTTCACAAGAATTAAGTAAAAAGATGAATGTTACGGCGTCTCAAATCCGTCAAGATTTTAATAACTTTGGAGGGTTTGGGCAACAAGGATATGGCTATAACGTGGAACTTCTATACAATGAAATTGGTAAAATACTAGGTTTAGATAAGAACTTCAACATGATTATTATAGGTGCGGGTAACCTAGGACAAGCAATTGCTAACTATAAAGATTTTGATAGAAGAGGATTTAAACTGGTTGGAATTTTTGATGTTAATCCTAAGTTAGAAGGTCTTTCAATTAGGGATATACCTATTATGAGTATAGATAAATTAGAAAGTTTTATTAAAGAGCACAATGTTCATATTGCAGCCCTAACTATACCTAAGTTACATGCTCCAGCTATAGCTAAGCAACTTGTAGATTACGGTGTTAAGGCTATATGGAATTTTGCGCCTGTAGACCTTAATTTACCAGAAGGTTTCATTGTAGAGAATGTACATTTAGCAGAAAGTCTAATGCAACTTTCTTATGCCTTAACAGCTAGTGAAAGAGATAGTAATTAATTTCTGATTAAATGGATATTCACCTGTAAACATAATATAATAATGTATAACATAAGGACCGACAAAGAAATTTGTCGGTTTTGTTATAAGCAAATCCAAATTAAGAAGGGATAAGAATGATAATTGCTATAGGAACAGACTTAATTGAAATAGAGCGTGTAGTTAAGGCTTGTAAGAAAGTTTCCTTCCAGGAAAAATACTATACCCAAGCAGAAAGAGAACTTTGTAGTAGTGATATGGTAAAGTTTGCTGATAACTTTGCAGTAAAAGAGAGTATAGCCAAAATGCTTGGGACAGGATTTCGAGGGATTAAACCAATAG
Source organism: Clostridiales bacterium (assembly GCA_012518885.1). GTDB lineage: Bacteria > Bacillota > Clostridia > Lachnospirales > Lachnospiraceae > JAAYRG01. Next base: position 40,228 of record JAAYRG010000116.1, read on the forward strand.
AAATAGAAGTTCTAAGAGATTCCCTTGGAAAGCCATATGTTAACCTATATGGAAAAAGTTTAGAAAGGGCTAGTGAACTTGGAATAAATAGCATACTTGTTACAATATCAAACACAAAGGATTATAGCCTTGCTTTTGTTGTAGGGGCTAGGGAAGGTGATGGGATATGAGACAGGTTTTAGATGCACAAGCTATGAAGTGGCTTGATGACTATACAATTAATAATATTGGCATTCCTTCAATGGTTCTGATGGAGAGGGCAGCACTTTCTGTGGCAACTTGTATTAAGGAACATGTTACAAAGGCAGATAAAATATTAGCCCTTGCAGGTACTGGTAACAATGGGGCAGATGCCATTGCTGCAGGAAGGATATTAAAGCAGCAGGGCTATGATGTAGATATTGTCTTAGTTGGTAATAAGGAAAAATGCTCATTAGAATCTAGGAATCAAATTAATATTGCAAGGAATTTAGGCATATCTTTATACAATAATGTTGATATAAAAGAATATAATGTAATAATAGATGGTTTGCTAGGGATTGGACTTAACCAACCTGTAAGAAGTGAGTTCTTAGATTATATTAAAGCAATTAACCAAGCAGATAAAAAGGTTTTTTCAATTGACTTACCATCAGGAATCTGTGCAACTAGTGGAAGGGTACTAGGTCAGGCTATAAGAGCTGATTACACAATTACTTTTGGATATAATAAAATTGGTTTGATTTTATATCCGGGTTGTGAGTATGCTGGCCAAGTGATAGTTTCAGACATTGGTTTTCCTAGGATAGAAGAACTAGAAGAATGCAATTTAAAACACAAATACAAGTACTATATATATGACAATTCTGACTTAGCTAGGCTTCCTATGAGAAAAAATGACTCTCACAAGGGTGACTATGGAAGGGTTCTTGTAATTGCAGGTTCAAAGGGTATGAATGGGGCATGTTATCTTACATCTTTAGCGGCATACAGATCTGGTTCGGGTCTTGTGAAGGCTTTAATTCCAGAAGATAATGAAATAGCCATGCAAGCCCTACTTCCTGAAGTGATTTTATCCACCTATGAAAGAACTAACAGGCTAAATGACAAGGATAAAGATAATATAGTTAAAGAACTAGAATGGGCAGATGTTATTGCATTAGGGCCAGGTTTTGGAAAAGACGAAATATCCTTTGAGATACTGAGTCTAGTATTAAACAAATCCAGGGTACCACTTGTAATTGATGCTGACGGAATAAATATATTAAGTGAAATACTTACTAGTAAATTGATAACTAACAATAATAATATAGAAGAGAGAATAGGTCTTTTAAGAGAAATCTTACCTAAGGATACGATACTAACTCCACACATAAAGGAATTATCAAGATTATTAAATATAGAAGTGTCTGAAATAAAAGACGATATATTTAATGTAATAAATGCTTGTACAAAAAATAATCATATAACCTTCATTGCAAAAGATGCAAGAACAGTCGTAGCCTATGAAAATGATAGGTTTATTAATACAAGTGGCAATTCTGGGATGTCGACTGGAGGAAGCGGAGACGTCCTAACTGGTATAATAGCTAGTCTTATTGGTCAAGGTTTAAGTCCTAGGGAAGGGGCTGTACTTGGAGTTTATATTCATGGGCTTGCAGGGGATACCTATTCTAGAGAAAAGAACCAGTTCTCATTAATAGCAAGGGATATAATTGATGGTCTTGCGAAGATTTAGAGAATGGTTTATTATTAATCTGATTTTATTTTTCATTAATAATCTAGTTATTGATATTAATATAAGTTAATATTGTAACAAATCTATATGTGGAGGAAAAACTAGCATGTCGGACAAGGAAATATATCCTTTGGATAAAGATACATTAAGAAAAAGCAAATATTATAGAGTAGAAGCAGATATTGATTTAGATGCTATATACGACAACATTGTTAATATAAAGGAAACCTTGAAAAATGGTACTAAACTTATGGTTATTGTTAAGGCAGACGGCTATGGCCATGGAGCAGTACCTATAGCTAAGAAAATAGATTGCCTTATAGATGGTTATGGAATAGCAACAGTAGAAGAAGGTATTAGTTTAAGAAATGCAGGAATTAATAAGAGTATTTTGATACTTGGCTATACTTGTAGTCAGCAATATGAGGAAGTAGTAAAGTATGATATTACGCCATCAATATTCCAATACCAGGCAGCAGCAATGCTTTCAAAAGAAGCTACAAGACAAGGAAAGACAGTTAAAATTCACATAAAGATTGACACAGGAATGAGCAGGTTAGGATTTTCTTGTAATAAAGAAAGTGTTGAAGAAATCATTAATATATCCAAATTAGAAGGTATTGAAATTGAAGGAATCTTTAGTCATTTTGCTTGTGCAGATGAGCTAAATAAAGATTCTACTTATGAACAACTTGATAAGTTCCTTGGTCTAGTACAAGAATTAGAACGAAATAATATATATATTCCAATTAAACATATTTCTAACTCGGCTGGAATAATTGATATTCCTAAGGCTAATCTTGATTTAGTTAGGTGTGGAATAGCTACATATGGTTTATATCCATCGAAAGACGTAAATCAAAGACGTGTAGAATTAAAGCCCTCACTTTCCCTAAAAACACACGTAAGTTTTGTTAAATCAGTAGAAGAGGGTGTAGGAGTTAGTTATGGGGGGACCTATATAACAAGTAAGACTACTAAGATAGCCACAATTCCAGTTGGATATGGAGATGGTTATCCTAGAAACTTATCATCAAAGGGAAGGGTTCTTATTCGTGGAAAGTCAGCACCTATTATAGGTAGAATTTGCATGGACCAGTTTATGGTTGATGTAAGTCATATTGATATAGTAGAACAAGGAGATGTTGTAACCCTAATAGGTAGGGATAAAGATGAATATATTTCAGTAGAGGAATTGGCTGACTTATCAGGAACATTTAATTATGAGTTTATTTGTAATTTGGGAAAAAGAATACCAAGGCTTTATTACTCTAACAACAAGTTAGTTGATATAAGAGAGTATATTAATTAGTAAGATACTACTTTAGCCTATTTGATGATTTACTTATATACAAGAACATTTTATGGAATACAAATAGAAAAACGGGAAATGATATAACTAAGCCATAAAATGGAGTGTGAGTAAAGTGAAGATTAGACGAGGCGATATATTTTATGCTGACCTAAGACCTGTAGTTGGGTCAGAACAAGGAGGTGTGCGGCCGGTACTGATTATCCAAAATGACACTGGAAACAAACATAGTCCAACAGTAATATGCGCTGCATTAACCTCAAAAATGAACAAAGCAAAATTACCAACCCATGTTCAAATAGATGCAGAGAAGTATGGAGTAATAAAAGACTCGGTAATTCTCTTAGAACAGATAAGAACTATAGATAAATCTAGATTAAAGGAAAAAGTCTGTCATTTAGATAATGTAATTCTAAGTAAAGTAAACCGTGCTTTAATAATTAGCTTGGCTCTTGATACATAAAATAAAAATAAACCAGCAGGCAAGTTAGTGTTTATAAGGCTTTGCTGGTTTTTTTAAATTTTTATTTTAAAAAACTTTAAAATTTTGCTTGCATTTATTTTTAAACTATAGTATACTACCTAAGTTGCCAAAAACGAAGTAAGCAACAAGCACTTATTCGAATTAAAACATCAATGATTTTAAAGCGATAACTTGTATTGGTTTATAAGAAGCTTTACCCCTAATTTGACTAAGGCTAAAAATTAACACAAAAACAATTTTTAAAAAAATAAAAAAAGTTGTTGACAAACAAAAATGAATGTGTTAAGATATCTTTTGTTGGCGCAAAACACTGCCGACAAAAACAAATGGCTAGACGCTAGCAACTGCAAGTGTTACAGCCGATTTGAACCTTGATA
>JAAYRG010000117.1 GCA_012518885.1 Clostridiales bacterium
GACGACCATGCACATGACGACCATACTCATGATGACCACGCACATGACGACCACGCACATGACGACCATGCACACGATGACCACGTACATGACGACCATAGCCATGAATATAATGCCCATGTTTGGATGAATACAGAATACTATATCATGCAAATTGAAAACATCACAGAAGAATTATCTAAGTTAGACCCTTCTAATTCAAAGGTATTTAAAGATAATAGTAAAAGATATATAGAAGAAATAAGGGACCTACAAAGTGATATTAGAACAAGATTATCACAGTACAAGGATATACCAATAATAATATTTCATGACGCATTTGCATACTTAGCAGATGAAATAGGCCTAAATGTAGTCCATATTATTAGTATGGATGAGAATACCCATCTAAGTGCAGGCGAGATTAAAGAAATTATTGATAAGATTAATAAATACAATGTAAAAGTACTATTAACAGAAGAACAATATAGTGTATCTATTGCAGAAACTATATCTAGTGAGACTGCTTCAAAGACTTATATTGTAGATAGCATAGTTACAGGTCCAAGTGATAATGATGCTTATATTAAAGGTATGAAAAAGAATCTAGATATATTAGAAGAGGCCTATAAAGAGGTCCTAGCTAAGACTAATTAGTAATAATATTTTATAGAGAGGAGAAAGGCACTTTCTCCCTGACAATAGTCATGGGTGTTTTTGCCATAGACAATATGAAGAAGAAAGTTTTAAACAAAAACAAAGAGAATATTAATCATGATAGCCAGTGCGGATTTCATTGTATACAAATGCAAGATATTGAGGTTACTTTAGGACAAAATACTATTCTTAGTGATGTAAATATTCATATTCATTGCGGTCACCTAACAACTATTATCGGAAGAAATGGTGCAGGTAAGTCAACTTTAATTAAGGCCATTACAGGGGAAATTCCCTATAAGGGCAAAATATTATTTCAAGATATTAGATTGAATAAGATGCTAGATATGAAGGTGGGATATGTTCCCCAACATATAAATATTGAGAAAAACACACCAACAAGTGTTTACGACTTATTTGCGTCATTCATAAGTAATAGGCCAGTATTTTTGTATAAGGACAAGTATTTATATCAAGAAATCAAGGAGTCCCTATCTTTATTTGATGCCCAAAACTTAATAGATAAAACAGTTAGTGATTTATCAGGTGGGGAGTTGCAAAGAGTATTACTATCAATCGCCCTTAACCCTATTCCTAACTTGCTACTTCTTGATGAACCAATTTCAGGAATTGACAGAAATGGTATGGAGTTGTTTTACTCAAACTTAAATGAATTAAAATTACACTATGACCTAGCGATTATAATGGTATCCCATGATTTTGAATTTGTAAGAAAATATTCTGACCATGTAATTTTGCTTGATGGTACAATTATAAAAGAAGGCCCTCCTGATGAAGTTCTTGACAGTCCTGAATTTGAGAATGTTTTTGGAAAGGTATAGGCGGTAATTGTATGAATATTATATATGAGCTAATGGAAAAATTATTACCCTTCTCTTGGGTTAGTTATGATTTTATGAAAAATGCCCTCCTTGCAATTTTAATTATCACACCCTTATTTGGAATTCTAGGAACAATGATCGTAAATAATAAAATGGCATTTTTCTCTGATTCTCTTGGGCATTCAGCCTTAACAGGAATTGCAATAGGAATTATGTTTGGCATAAGTGATATTAATATATCCATGGTTTTGTATGCAGTCATTTTTGCCTTGTTATTAAACACTATTAAAAGAAAAAGAACCCTATCTACAGATACAATAATATCAGTTTTTGCATCCTTTAGTATGGCTATAGGTTTAATGGTTCTCTCTATAGGTGGTAATTTCTCTCAATATTCTAACCTACTTGTAGGAGATATACTAAGTATTAGTCCTAAAGAGATATTATATTTACTTGTTACATTTATTATAACTATTATTTTTTGGCTACTTGCATTTAATAAGTTACATGCAATCAGTATTAATGAATCCTTAGCTAGAAGTAAGAATATAAATATAAGATTATTAGATAATCTTTTTGTTGTAATAATAGCTGTAATTGTAATGTTATCAATCAAATGGATAGGTATTCTAATAATAAATGCCCTACTTATATTACCAGCAGCAGCAAGTAAAAACATTGCATCAAATGTTAGGGAATATCATTTGTTCTCAGTAATAATTTCGGTTTTCTCTGGTATTGTTGGACTGATATTATCTTACTACATTAATACAGCTACGGGTCCAACTATAGTTATAATAGTTTCAATATTCTTCTTTATGACATATATGGGAAAGAGAATATTTAAATAATACTACGCTTGAAGAAGAGGATAGGAGAGGGAGAATGGAAAAAGATAAAGATAAAGGAAAGATATATTTAAAAGTGCTAGTTAATCTACTTATATATGTAGTGAGCATTCTTTGTTTGATATTCTTTTTACCAAAAGTAGTGAACTTTTTCTTGCCTTTTATAATTGGATGGATAATTGCAACAATTGCCAATCCACTAGTAAGATTTTTGGAAAAGAGAGTCAAGATTGTAAGAAAGCACAGTTCTGCTATAGTAATAATTTTTGTTATAGCCCTAGTAATACTAGTAATATATGGGGGAGTAAGGTTGATAGTATATCAGGCAAGCTCTTTTATAGAGGACGTACCGAGTATTGTTGCCTTACTAAATGATAGGCTAAATCAAGTTAGTGAAAAGTTATCAGGTTTAGTTAGGGTCTTGCCTTCTGGCCTACAGGAATCTATAGGTAAATTCTCTGATAATATTATGAAAGCTATCAATTCCTTCATAGCAAGTGAGAAAGTGTCAGAAGCAACCATAAGCTTTGCAAGAAATTTTATAGATTATATTTTAGTGACCTTTATTATATTTATATCTGCATATTTCTTTATAAAGGATCGAAATACCTTACTAGCTAAGGTTAGAAAAAGTGTTCCTAAGTCTGTAATAGAAAAATATGATATGATAGTATACTATTTTAAATATGCTGTAGGTGGATATTTTAAGGCGCAATTTAAGATAATGTTTATCATTATTATAATTATGTTTATTGGTTTTAATATAATAGGTTCAAAATACTCCCTACTTATAGCAATATTAACAGGTTTTATTGATGTATTACCTGTATTTGGAACAGGGTTTATTTTATGGCCTTGGGCCTTTTTTGAATTTGTAGTAGGCAATTATTTTGAAGCTGTATCCTTATTAATTATATATCTTGTATGTCAACTAGTTAAAAACATATTACAACCTAAAATGGTTGGGGATAGTGTAGGACTTGACCCTCTAGCAACTTTATTGTTTATGTATATAGGATATAGGTTAGCTGGGTTACTTGGTATGATTATTGCGATTCCAATTGGTCTTGTACTTGCGAATCTCTACCGTGTGGGAATGTTTGATAATATGAAAAGAGGAATTAAGATTATAATTGATGAAGTAAATCAGTATCGGAAGTTTTAATATGTTTACAAGGTGAGGGGTAGTGCCTGCTTAGCACTACCCCTCACCTTGTAAACATATTTATTTTTGCTTTATATAATATTTCTCTTCAAGTCTGATTGGTCTATAAGATAACTTTGCCTTTCGTAGTCCTTCTTGTCCTAGGTCATCTTCTCTGTTTACAATTTCAGCATCTGGAAACTCGTTAATTAGAAATTGTTGATTTATGAAATTATATAAACCAGAGATTTTAGTATTGGCCTTTTCGGTATGAATAAAGGCGCACTTGATTTCTTCGTCATAGGTACCTATACTAAAGGCTTCTAGTACGCCATCAACATAGACACCACCAAATTTACAGTTTACATCAAAACAGTTTTGGAATACTTTTCTTACTCCTGTATCTTCGTATTCTAGTGTATCTTGAACATCTTCGGCGCCTCTATTTTCAAGCCATCTTTGGTAGAATGAGGCTATTTCATCCATTTGGTTACAGTTAATAGTCTTATATTCGTAGCGACCTTCATAGGTACGTAAGAACCTGTTTAGGTGGTTTTTCTTTTTGTGAAACCTCTTACCCTTTAGGCTTTTTAATTCGTTGGCATCATAAATGTAGTCGAAACTATCTCTATCTTCAACTATTTCGAACTCGTCTTCGAAACTAGGTATTGTTTTTAGCTCTTCTAGAAAAGGCTTGTCTATAAAGAACATTGTTAATGGCATCTTAAGTTCATTATTCCAATAATCTTTAATTTCTGTAAAAACGCTCTTTATATCCTCATGTTTACAATATGGCATCATAGGAATAAGAGTATCCTTCCTATGAGTTACATATATTAAGAATTTATCATTAGCATAGTATTTGGTCTGGTAAAAGTCTTCCCAAATAAACTGGTTAATGAATTGGCGTTCTGATATATAAGTAGGTCTTAAGTTTGTGTACTTTTGCAAACGTTCTTCGTCATATACAGTGAAGTTCTTAAAGCTTATACTCATTTAGCACCTTCCTTGGAGTATATAAATTATTAGTGTCATGATTTGCTTATTTATTTACTTTTATTCTTCCTTGCTCTTGCACGCTGAGATGGGTCTAAGATCTTCTTACGGATTCTTAAATTCTCAGGAGTAACTTCTAGAAGTTCGTCTGTTTCTATAAAGTCTAGGGCTTGTTCTAAGGATAGGACTCTTGGTGGTGATAATCTAAGTGCATCGTCAGAACCTGCTGCCCTCATGTTGGTTAGTTGCTTTCTCTTACATACATTAACTTCAATGTCTTCAGACTTTGCGTGTTCACCAACAACCATACCTGAATATACCTTTACACCTGGTACAATAAATAGTTCACCACGTTCTTGGGCATTGTATAAACCGTAAGCAACTGCTTCACCAGTTTCAAAGGCAATTAGGGAACCTTGTTTCCTGTATGAAATATCTCCCTTATAAGGTTCATATCCATCAAAAATGGTATTAATAATACCTTGGCCTTTAGTATCTGTCATAAACTCATTACGATATCCGATAAGTCCTCTAGACGGAATTAAGAACTCTAGTCTAGTGTATCCACCTACACCATTAGGGGACATGTTTCTTAGTTCACCTTTTCTTTGGCCTAACTTCTCTATAACACTGCCTGCAAACTCATCTGGTAGATCAATGTAGACTCTTTCCATAGGCTCAAGTTTTCTGCCGTTTTCATCTTTCTTGTATAGAACTTGGGCCTTACTTACAGCAAACTCATAGCCTTCACGTCTCATGTTTTCAATTAAAACTGATAAATGAAGTTCGCCTCTACCAGAAACTTTAAAAGTTTCTGTTGATTCAGTTTCTTCTATTCTTAAACTAACGTCTGTATTTAATTCACGAAATAGTCTTTCCCTAAGATGTCTAGAGGTTACATACTTTCCTTCAGTTCCTGCAAATGGACTATCATTAACAACAAAGTCCATAGAAATTGTAGGCTCTGATATTTTTTGGAAAGGTATTGGTTCTGGATGGTCTAAAGCACATACAGTATCTCCAATTAAAATATCTGGTATTCCTGAAATTGCAACTATGGAACCAAAGGTTGATTCCTTAACATTTATCTTACTTAGTCCGTTAAATTCGTAAAGATTTGTGATTTTAACCTTATCGGCCTTGTCTTTGTCATGGGCATTAACAATAAGTACTTCTTGTCCAACCTTTATAGTACCGTTTTCTAGTTTACCGATTCCTATACGTCCTACATATTCATTATAGTCTATAGTACTAATTAGTAACTGAGTTGGAGCCTCAATATCGCCTTCTGGTGCAGGTATTGACTCAAGGATGGTATCAAATAGAGGTTGCATATCTTTTTTCTCATCATCTATATTACGTACTGCAAAGCCAGACTTGGCTGATGCAAATATAAATGGTGAATCAAGCTGTTCATCAGATGCATCTAATTCCATAAATAATTCTAAGATTTCATCTATAACTTCATCAGGTCTAGCTTCAGGACGGTCCATTTTATTTACACATACTATAACATTAAGGTCTAGGTCTAGGGCCTTTTGTAATACAAACTTTGTTTGTGGCATAGCACCTTCAAAAGCATCAACAACTAATATAACACCATTTACCATTTTAAGTACACGCTCTACCTCGCCACCAAAGTCAGCATGTCCAGGTGTATCAATAATATTTATCTTAGTTCCCTTATAATTAATTGCAGTGTTTTTAGAAAGAATTGTAATTCCACGTTCTCTTTCTATATCATTAGAATCCATTACTCTATCTTGAACATCTTCATTTTCACGAAATACACCACTTTGTTTTAGCATTACATCTACTAAAGTTGTTTTACCATGGTCAACATGGGCTATAATTGCAACGTTACGTACATCATTTCTTTTTGTTTTCATTTAAATCCTTTCTTTCTTTATGAGTATGAGAAAGTAAATTCCCCACGTTTAAAAATTACACTAATATATTGTAACACATGAATATTTTCATCTAGTTTCTCATAATATTAACTGTCTGTACATTTACTACTTTTTTTGTAGTGACTATGTTTTAACCTTTTACAGTTTAACATAAACATGAAATTATACAAGTAAAAATATTTTAGAAAAAGTAAAAAAATAGTTCTAAAACTTGAAATAATTTCATATATATATTAGTAAGGTTTATTTTATATTAATAAAATAAATACATAAATTAAGCTAGATAACTAAAGTAAAGTGTACAGAACAGATTAAAGAGAAGGGAGTCTACTAAATGACAGATAAGATATTTGATACTAATCAAGTAAGTGTTGCTGGGGAGGTTATGAACAATTTTTTGTTCAGCCATGAAGTATTTGGGGAAGGTTTTTACTTAATTGATGTTTATGTTCCAAGATTAAGTAAGACCTATGACGTAATACCAGTTATGGTATCAGACAGGATTATTGATGTGAAAGAAGACCTAACAGGTAAAAAGATTGAAGTAACAGGGCAATTCAGGTCTTATAATCGTCATGAAGAAAACAAAAACAGGTTAATATTATCTGTTTTTGCAAGAGAACTTCGTATTCTAGATGAGGATGAAGACCTCTCTAAGCTAAAGACCAACCATATCTTTTTAGATGGGTATGTGTGTAAAGAGCCAGTTTATCGTAAAACACCTTTAGGTAGAGAAATATCAGACTTATTAATTGCTGTGAACCGTCCATATGGTAAATCAGACTATATACCTTGCATATGCTGGGGTAGAAATGCAAGATATGCAGGTAGCTTTGAAATTGGTGGTCACTTACATCTTTATGGAAGAATCCAAAGTAGGGAGTATCAAAAAAAGATAGGCGAAGACCAATATGAAACAAGAATAGCCTATGAGGTTTCTGTCAACAAGCTAGAATACTTTGGTATTGACCAGTAGGTAATGAATTATAAATAATAGGGTTTATTATTGATATTAATATAGAATACATAGCAGGGAAGGATTAAGCATAGAGCTTATCCATTCCCTGTTTTTTCTTGGTTTTCTTATCTTTAAGCATCTATATTATAAGTGATTATAGAGTAAGAATAAAATAATTCTATATATTTACACCTTTGAGCACATAATACATATAATATTAATACTCATATTAACAAAAGTGGGCTAATGCTAGCTTTTAACCCCATGATACTACGGAATATAAAGAAGTCTAATCTTGACATTGGATATGGGCAATGGTAAGATTAAGAAGAAAAAGTTAATGTAACAGACTGGTAGAGGAGCATTTTTCAAGAGTACATTGCAGGATATGCACAGACATATATGAATGCGAAGGAAAGGGAAAAGTGCCGAAATGAAAGTTATTCTGTGATAACTTTTGTTGGTCATGAGGTTAATAGCTTTATGACTGTCATCAATTATTGATGGAGAGCTGCCTAAAGAATATATGGTCTAGCTACAGTATACTTATATGAAGGTATGTTGTTTCTTGAAATAAGGCTAATGCATCATTCTTTAGTGTCGACTCCCAGTCGACTATTTTTTTATTTTAATATTTTCAGGAGGTGCTAAATGGCAATTTTTAAAGGTTCAGGTGTAGCTATTATTACGCCGTTTAAAGAAAACAAAGAGGTTGATTTTGATAAGTTAGGAGAACTTATAGAGTATCACATTGCTAATGATACAGATAGTATAATTATCTGTGGTACTACAGGTGAAGCTTCTACATTAACACATGAAGAGCATATTGAATGTATAAGGTATACAGTAGATAAGGTTAATAAAAGAATTCCAGTTATAGCAGGTACTGGTTCAAATTGTACTGATACAGCGATATATTTATCTAAGAAAGCACAAACAGCAGGGGCAGATGGGTTACTAGTTGTAACTCCATATTATAATAAGGCTACCCAAAACGGCCTTGTAGCCCACTACGGCGAAATAGCAAAGGAAGTAGACCTTCCTATTATAATGTACAATGTACCAAGTAGAACAGGTTGCAACATTGCAGCCAAGACTGCAGCTAGAATAGTTAAAGAAGTAGATAATGTAGTAGGTATAAAAGAAGCTAGCGGTAGTATTTCTCAAGTAGCAGAGTTAATGCATTTAACTCAAGGAGATATTGATTTGTATTCTGGCAATGACGACCAAGTAGTACCATTACTTTCATTAGGTGGTATTGGTGTAATATCTGTAGTTGCTAATATAGCACCTAAAGAAACCCATGACATGGTAATGAAGTATTTAGAAGGTGACATTAAGACAAGTCGTGATATACAGTTAAAATATATACCAGTAATTAATGCCTTATTCTCAGAAGTTAATCCTATCCCTGTAAAGGCAGCTATGAATATGATGGGAATGAATGTTGGTGGACTTAGAATGCCACTTACAGAAATGGAAGATAGTAATAAGGAAGCATTAAGGAACGAAATGTTAAGGGTTGGACTTATAACTCTATAGTACTTAAGGAGAAAGATAATGACTAGAATTATACTAAGGGGCTGTAATGGAAGAATGGGTCAGGCTATTACCCAGCTACTACAGTCCGATGATAAAGCACAAATAGTAGCAGGTATAGATGTTGCTGGACTAAAGAAGAACGATTATCCTGTATTTAAAACATTTAAAGATTGTGATGTTGATGCGGATGTAATTATAGACTTTTCTTCTCCTGACAATCTTGAAGAGGAATTTACTTATGCCAAAGAAAACAATGTACCAATTGTTTTGTGTACGACAGGTTTATCTGATGAGCAAAATCAGAGAGTAAAAGAGGTATCAAAGGATATAGCAGTTCTTCAGTCAGCCAACATGTCTATAGGTATTAACATGTTGTTAAAGGTACTTAAGCTAACTTCTAAGGCACTAGCAGAATCAGGTTATGATATTGAAATTGTTGAAAAACACCATAACCAAAAACTTGATGCACCATCAGGAACAGCATTAGCCCTAGCTGATGTTATAAATGAAGTCCTTAATAATGATTATCATTACGTATATGATAGATCAACCCAAAGACAAAAAAGAGACAAGAAAGAAATTGGTATGTCTGTTGTAAGAGGCGGGTCTATAGTTGGTGAACATGAAGTTATCTTTGCTGGTATCGATGAAGTTATAGAATTTAAGCACACAGCCTATTCGAGAAATGTATTTGCTAAGGGGGCTATTTCGGCAGCTATATTCTTAGCAAATCAAAAACCAGGTCTTTATAATATGGAAGATGTTTTAGGTTAATATAAGTAAAATATAAGGTTCTTATAAAAGGAGAGTACTAAATCTCATCAATAAGCAAACTTAAGTCTATATCTATAGTCTTTTGTTTATGAAGATGATTTTAGTACTCTTTTTATTTGAAAATCAAGTCATATTCTTGTCCACTTTGTATATAATTAATTATACACTTAAATGTAATAAGGAGGGGTATCTATAAAAACAATCACACTAAAAACTAAATTAATCATGCTTTGTATTGGAGCCTTATTACTAGTTACTATTTTTACTATTAATGTGGTAAAAAGATATAATGTTATAAATGAAGAAGAAATAATCTTACGTGATGGCCAGATGATTACCTATAAAGAAGTTAAGAATTTATTATCCTATCTTGGCATTAGCGAAGATGATATAGAAGGTATTAATGATGGACAATCTAAAGAGCTAGTCAAGGAAGAATCCTATATAACATTTGCAAACCTATCATATATACTTACCCTTATAACTGATACACTAGACCTAAGTTTAGACCATGTCTTAAAAGAACTATCATACCAAGTAGAAGAAGAAAAGCCTAATAAAGCAGTTCTTGTGTCTGAATTCTTAGAAGGCTATGAGAATATTTTAGAAGCACTGCCAGCTGAGGCTAGACCTTTAGAAGAGAAGGAATTCTTTATTGTTGGTATACCTGATAGGTACAAAAACGACTTAGAAAAGAAGATTATGGCGACCAACCAGGGGAATTATGAATTTGGCAAGGCCCTTAACTATGACCCATTTTACATAAATGGAGAATTAGTAATAGAGACAGGTGAAGAAGAGGATGATAAGGATAAAAAGAAAAGAACTCCTATAAATAAGAATTTAGATGATAATAAAAATCAAGACAATCTTGTTGATAACAAGATAAATTTTAATGACTTTAAGATTGAGGACTTTGTAAATCACAAGGTCTTAGCATTAGTAGCAGGACAAGACCTTGTATATGTGAAAGAAACCCTAAAGGATGAAACCATACTTCATAATGTTTGGATTACAAGTGGGTCTGGTCAAACAGTAAATGCCTTTGCCCATGAGGTCACTAAGGAATTCTATACTAAGTCAAACTTGTCCGAGGAAATAAGTCAAGTAGTAGGGGATTTGATTATTAAGGATAAGCAGATAGTGGGTATTCGTATAAAGCCAGATAGAATCGAAGGAAAGGTTCTTGTAACTGATAAAGAATATATTGAAATAAAAGGTTATGGACAGATTCCTCTTGACGATAATTACAAGATATATAAGATATATGGAGAGTTAGCCCAAGAGATAACTAATAGTATTCTGGTTGGTTATGAAAGTACTGACTTTATAGTTGCTGAGGGCAAGATAGTAGCAGCTTTAATCAAGGAAGAAATTAAGGCTGAGAATATCCGTGTCCTTATTAAGACCAATAAGTTTAGTGATTATTATCATAATGAAGTCTCATTTACAAGTAATAGTGATTTTACCATAACTTGTGGTGAAGAAACGATTAATCAACCTGCAGGAGCTGTAGTTACTGTAAGGCCAGGGGATGAACTATTAACAGATGGTAGGCTAACTATAAAGCCAACATCAGAAAATGGCAAAATACAGATTTTATCCCTTGAACGTTCATATGGTAACCCTGCCTATAGAGGAAGTATAGAGATTGACCCTAAAGACCAAGGCCTCCTAATTGTAAATGAATTATCCCTAGAGGAGTATTTATATGCAGTAGTTCCTAGTGAAATGCCCTCATATTATAGCCTTGAGGCCTTAAAAAGCCAGGCTGTATGTGCAAGGAGCTATGCATTTAATCATTTAATGGCTAATAGTTTAAAAGAATATGGTGCCCACGTAGATGATAGTGTGTCATACCAAGTTTATAACAATATTGAGGAAAATGAAAAAACTATCCTAGCTGTAAAGGACACCTATGGTAAAGTTATGACTTATGGTGGACTTGTAATCAATGCTTATTATTTTTCTACTTCTAGTGGCCACACTGCATCAGTAGGAGAAGTTTGGAGTGGGGATGCTCAGTATCTAAAAGGAAAGTTACAAGTAGTAGTTACTGATGACAATGTAACAGCAGTTGCCACTGAGGATGAAGTAGACTTTTCAAATGAAGAAGTATTCAAGGGTTTCATACAAAATCCTGCATATAAAACCTATGACAGTGAATTCCCATGGTATAGGTGGAAGCTTACCCTCCCTTATTCTGTAATAACTAATAATGTGAATTCTAAAATAGGGGCTAGGTACAATGCTAATCCAAGTAATATACAGA
>JAAYRG010000118.1 GCA_012518885.1 Clostridiales bacterium
ATGTAACTGCAAAGGCAAAAGAACCAATTCCCCTAGTTAGGCCATAATTTATAAGGATCCCCTTATTAATAAATTCTATTACTAAGGAGTTAGTAAGGGGCGATATAGTGCTATGAACTGCTGAAATTAGAATAAATAATAATAAAATTATAGATTTTGTTTGGCCGCCAAGTAAAAGGACAAAGCATAGGAGGCAATTTAGAACAACAACAAACATAACGATTTGCCTTAGTGTAAACTTATTAGTGTTATCAGCAAATGAAGCTACTAGGGGTTGGACGATAATAGATAGGATGGCAGCAAGAGATAGGATAAAGCCTATTTCTATACTGGTAAATCCCTTAAACTTTAGATAAATAACAGCATAGCCTCCAATAACGCTATTAAGGCAGTTAAGTAAAAGCTGAATATTCAAAAATCTACTTGTTAATAGTTTGGTAAGTTTAACATTCATAGACCATTCTCCTAGTATATGTAATATTGTATAAAGGATAAAATAATTTATGGTTTAAAAAGTTGGTTTTTTTATAATATAGCATACTATATTATAATCTAACATTTAAAATAAGCATAGAAAAACAATTAAAATATTTATAATATAATGGTATTATATAAAGAGCATTCTTAGAACAAATTACTGAATAATGTAACAAATTTCCTTTAAAATCGACTTTACTAAACTAAAAAAACATGTTAATATAAACATGAGTAACACAGATGATCGCGCCGAAAATTCCGAAAGGATACCGGTGAGGAAAGTCCGAGCTTCACAGGGCAGGGTGCCGGATAACGTCCGGTAGAGGCGACTCTCAGGAAAGTGCAACAGAAATAAACCGCCAAATTATATTTGGTAAGGATGGAAAGGTGGAGTAAGAGCCCACCGCTTGGTTGGTAACAATCAAGGCAATGCAAACCCCACCCGAAGTAAGACCGAATTATAAGCGTAGGCTGCCCGCTAGCTTAAGGTAGGTCGCAATTTGTTGTAGGACAAATGAGCTATGTGGTAACATATAGCAAAGATAGATGATCATCTAATACAGAACTCGGCTTATAGTGTTACTCACTTACATATAATACTAATGATAAAGTTTAGATAGATACAAAAGATGATGTTTTAACCTACATAAGAATTACAGAATACTAAAGAAAAGCTTTAATTTACGAAAGATTAATAAGAATCTACAAAAGCTAAAGAACGAACATACATAAGAAGAATAACGGATATACATAAGAAGAATAACGGATATACATAAGAAAAGTATTACGGGGACCTATCCTTTAACACAAGGTGTTAAGAGATAGGTCCCCGTAATTTATTTACTAAGAAAACTTGTATATAGTAGTTGAGTTAAATTCCTCACCAGCCCTTAGCACTGATGATGGAAAACTAGGTTGGTTAATATTGTTTGGATAGTACTGAGTTTCAAAACATACTCCGTACCTTTTCTGGTAGGTAGCCCCGACTTTCCCTTTTTCTGTTGGCATAAAGTTACCTGAGTATAATTGCATTCCAGGTAAGTCTGTATATACATCCATTACTCTACCTGATTTATCATCAATTAGTTGTGCAATTCTTTCTATACCACTTGTTTCCTTATTAAGTACATAGTTGTGATCATAACCTCCGGCGATTTTTAGTGGAGGATAGTCTGCGTTAATATCCTTACCTAGGGTTTTTAATTGCCTAAAATCCATAGGGGTGTTTGTTACATCAGCTATTTCTCCGGTAGGTATTAAATTATCGTCAGTTGGAGTAAATGAGTCACTCTTAATCCAAACCTTGTGGTCTAGGACTGAGCCAGCATTATGACCTGATAAGTTAAAATAGGAGTGGTTAGTTAAGTTAACAACTGTATCTTGGTCTGATACTGCATGATATTTTATTATAAGTTGGTTATCGTTTGTAAGGGAATATATAACCTTTACTTCTAGGTTGCCAGGAAAGCCTTGTTCCATATGGGGACTAAGTCTTGATAGTTCAATGGAAACACTAGTATCGTCTTGGAGAGTTGTAGCCTCATACATCATCTTGTGATATCCAGTATAGCCACCATGTAGGTTGTTGTTTCCATCGTTTTTGTCTAGATTATAAACTGTACCATTTAGTTCAAAGCTAGCATTCTGAATACGGTTAGAATTACGACCTATGAAGGCCCCATAAGAAGGTCCATTGTCTTCATATTCTGCGATACTATCATATCCAAGGGCAATATCGTCTAGATTACCGTCTTTATCTGGAACTATGATACTTGTTATGATTGCACCATAGTCTAGTATATGTACTTCCATGCCATTGTCATTGGATAGGATGTACTTTGTTACTGGTTTATCGCTTTTAGTTACCCCAAAAGCTTCTTTTTGTATATTCATACCTTCCTCCTAAAGAATCATTTTATCGTACATAGGTTTAAGTGCTGGATAAAGGTCTCGGTAGATTTGATACTTTTTGTTGTACTTTTCTACAAGTTCTTTGTCCTGCTTAATTGTCTCTGTTACTTGAATTAACTTTGAAGTTGCCTCTTCTACAGATGAGTAACTACCACATCCAACTGCAGCTAAAATTGCAGCACCAAAGGCAGGTCCTTCTTCACTGTTAATTTTGTTAACTTCAACATCAAAGACGTTAGCAATTATTTTGCACCAAAGTTGACTCTTAGCCCCACCACCATTGATACGGATGCGGTCTACTTTAACATTGTTTGCTCTAGCAATTTCAAGAGAATCTCTTAGGGAGAAGGCAACACCTTCTAATACTGCCTGAGTCATTTCTTCTCTTGTTGTTTCCATGGTCATTCCTACGAAGGCACCTCTTGCATTAGGATTGTTATGAGGAGTTCTTTCACCAATTAAATATGGTAGGTAATAAACTTGATTGTCGCCTAAGTTTTTGATATCTGCTTGTTCCTTATTGTAATCTTTAGTAAGAAGTATGTTCTTCATCCACCATTCATTGGATGCAGCAGCTGCAAGGGTAACCCCCATAAAGTGATATCTACCATCAGCATGTGCAAATACATGAAGGGCATTTTTTTCAACTTCACTATAGTTTTGGCTAGCTACAAATACTACACCAGATGTACCAAGGGAAACATTACACATTCCATGGCCAACTGTTCCTGTACCTACTGATGCAACAGCCTGGTCACCACCACCTGCAATTACCTTTACATCAGGTCTTAGTTCTAATAAGCTTGCTACACTTTCCTTTATCTTACCAACCACTTCATAACTTTCAAATATCTGTGGCATTTGGTCTAGTCTAAGGCCTACTATATCAAGCATTTCTTTAGACCAAGTTTTGTTTTTAACATCAAATAATAAGGTTCCAGAAGCATCAGATACATCAGTTGAATGAACACCTGATAACTTATAGGCAATATAGTCCTTAGGAAGCATTATTTTACTTATCTTTTTGAAGTTTTCTGGTTCATGTTTCTTAACCCATAGTAATTTTGGTGCTGTAAACCCTGTAAGAGCCATATTACCCGTATAGGAAGATACTTTTTCTTGGCCTATTTCTTTGTTCAGGTAGTCACATTCTTCTTGAGTTCTACCATCATTCCATAGGATAGCTGGTCTAATTACCTGGTCCTTATCATCAAGTATAACCATTCCATGCATTTGACCACTAAAACTAATTCCTTCAACTTGGGATTTATCTTGGCCTGCTAATAATTCTTCCAAACCATTTATAAATTGCTCAAACCAGTCCTGCGGATTTTGCTCTGACCAACCGGTTTTAGGGTAAAATATAGGATATTCTCTTGTTACTATTTTAATAATTTCCCCCAATTCATCCATCAGTAAAAGCTTAACAGATGAGGTTCCTAAATCTACACCTACATATAACATATTAAACCTCCCTTTTTAAAAGTGTAATAAAAGTCATATAATTACTTAACTTGTCTTCTACTAAAATTATACTATAAAATCTCTATAAAAGAAGCCTATATAAAAAAGAAACCTATATAAATTAACTAACAAAACATTATATTTTGTCTCTAATTGAAGACCAAGGATTGTGATATAAAAACACAATCCTTGGGTTACTTTGTACTTTATTATATTTAAAATTCTATAATGAGATTTTGACTATTTTGTTTCAAATATGTATTGGTTTAGAATAGTTTCTAAGTATTCTTGTCTTCCGGACTTGTTAGGTGTGATTCCGTTTTCAAGGGCATAAGCTTCTAATTCCTTAAAGCCAACCTTACCATCAACGATATCTTTACCAATACCATGAGTGTAGCTAGAATATCTATCTTCTTTGAAGTCCTCAAACACTTTATCTTCGAGAAGCCTTGCAGCCACCTTTAGACCTCTTGCAAATGTATCCATACCTGCAATATAAGCGTAGAATAAGTCTACATCTTCAAAGGAAGCCCTTCTTACCTTAGAGTCGAAGTTAAGTCCTCCTGTAGTAAATCCACCTGCTAGTAGGATTTCATACATTGCTAGGGTTGTATCATAAATGTTGGTTGGGAATTGGTCTGTATCCCATCCTAGTAAATAGTCACCTTGGTTAGCGTCTACACTACCAAGAACTCCGTTAACTCTTGCATAGTGAAGTTCGTGTTGGAAAGTATGCATAGCAAGAGTTGCATGGTTTGCTTCTATGTTAAGCTTGAACTTGTCTTCTAGGCCATACTTTCTAAGGAAAGCAAGAACAGAAGCAGCATCAGTATCATATTGGTGCTTGGTTGGTTCCTTTGGCTTAGGTTCAATTAATAATTGTCCAGTAAAGCCGATTTCTTCTGCATAATCTACAGCCATTCTAAGAAGTCTTGCAAAGTTATCTAATTCTATACCCATATCTGTGTTTAGTAGGGTTTCATAACCTTCTCTACCGCCCCAAAATACGTAGTTTACACCACCAAGTTCCTTGGTTACTTCCATTGCCTTTTTAATTTGTGCTGCTGCATAAGCAAAAACACTTGCATTGTTTGATGTTCCAGCACCGTGAACAAACTTAGGATCACTAAAAGCATTAGTAGTTCCCCATAGGCACTTGATTCCGGTTCTAGCCATCTCTTCTTTGATTACTTCTACGATCTTGTCTATGTTTTCATTAGTTTCCTTAAGGTCCTTGCCCTTAGGTGCAATATCCACATCATGGAAGCAGAAGAATGGAATCTGCATTTTTTCCATAAATTCAAATGCTGCATGTACACGTTCCTTAGCAACTTCCATAGGGTCATCGCTCTTGTCCCAGTCTCTTACCATAGTTCCAACGCCAAATTGGTCGCTTCCCATGTAAGTAAATGTGTGCCACCATGACATTGCAAATCTTAGGTGGTCTTTCATTGGTTTACCCATAACTACTTCGTCTGGATTGTAGTACTTAAATGCCAATGGGTTCTTGCTTTCTGGACCTTCGTAATTAATTTTACCGATATCTTTAAAATACGCCATACCATATCCTCCTATTTGTTTAGTCACTTAACTAA
>JAAYRG010000119.1 GCA_012518885.1 Clostridiales bacterium
TTAGAATCCACTACACTAATAGAATAACTTACTTGTTCTCCATAAAATAATAAGAAGCTTTTTACAAATATTCCTCCAAAGATATGGTCTAGTCTTTCTCTTTTATATGAGTCTTCCTCTGCAATCTGGTCCCCACTTATATACTTGTAGTTAATATATACTTGGCTACTTGGATGGGCCTTTACCTCAATAAATGTTTTATGGATAAAATCATAAGCTAGGGGCAGTTTGTTTTTAAAGTTTTTGAAAAATGGCAAGACTATACCACTTTTAATATATTCATCTAGAAATCTATTAACAAACTTGATTTGTTCTTCCTCTAGTTCCTTTAAGTTAGAGTAATATTTTAGTAGAGAAAGGATACAGTAGTCATTTTGATCTGTCCTTACTAGTAGCTCCATAGATTTAAAATAAGCCTTATCTATAGAATTATCTCTAACTAAGTATAAAAAGGCCTGATAATTAAGAAATGCCTTAGCAAGTGGTGAACTAATTCCATTTCTAGTAAAGCTTTTGTATGCCCTATAGCTATCAACTTCTTGTGTTTGGGTAAATAGTATTTGGGTTAATAGTTTAGCTTCAAAGTCCCTAGTATCTAGGTTATACCCTATAGCAATCTCCCAAATGTTAAATAACTCTTTGCAACTACCCAGGTAATACTTTAATAAGTAACTTAGGATATAATCATTGTGCCTACCATTTATTAAGCAATAGTAAGCCATTATTATCAAGCTATCTTCTCTTTCTAATCCCTCTTTTATAAGCCCTGTACATAGGTCATAAATTTTGTCCTTGCTTACATTATTAAAACCGTATCTTTTAATTTCATCATATGCCTTATGATAAAACTTACGTTCTATTAAAAGTTCTATTAATCTATACTTATCTTTTGACCTTAGTGGTATGTATTCAAGCATTTCTAAGCAATTATCAAGTTCTATAAGGTTGGACTGGTTATAGTAGTAAGAAATAATAGACAACAAGTTATTTTCATGAAATTCCTTGGCTATCCCTTTAAGTCCCACAAGTTTGAGTCTTGCTTCTAAGGATTTATCATCATAAATACTATTCTTTAGGCCACTATAAGTGATAAAGGTAATAGAGCCTGGACCATCCTCTTTAATTCCTAGGTCTAAAAGTTCATTTTCATTAATGTCCATAAGCTTTCTAACCTTATAATCTATTGCCCTATAATATATATTGTCCTGACTATCTATAAAGAAAATTTCAGCTTTTTCGTTATATAAATCTAGGTAGGCCTTACCCTTATGTAAGGGAATATAAGTTTCTTTTTCAAATTCCTTATGAGCTACTAAGATCCCTTTAATATTTTTGTTATTGCACTCTAGTTCATGTCTAAATGCTACATTTAGTAGTAACATTCTCTTATCTTTTAAGGCCTTACTTTTCTTATAAAGTTCCTTATATATTAAAGCCAAGTAACTATTAATACGCCCAACCACTAGTTGTTCTATAGCAAATTCCTCTATATTGTTAATGTAGCTATTATAGACTTCTTGGTTTTCATTCTTATGTCTAATAACATAGGCATACAAGTAGGCCCTCTTATATACACTTAAGGTATTGCTATAAGAAAAATAATAAAGTAAATTCTGTGGAAGTGGTTGGTCTGCTTCTTCATCAATTGAATGCATAAAATACTCATATAACTCAGCAAGTCTCAAATTAGCTAAAACACCAAGCTTATACCACTCAAAGTAGGCGTTAGACCTTTTACTACCCTTTATTAATAAACTACAGATGGCATTTAGAACATCTAGAGATTCTTCATGTCTATAGATTGCTACTAAGGCATTAAATATCAGCTTATTATAATTCTTTTCCTTACTAGCTAAATATACGAATTGGAAGGCAAGTTCTCTAGACATGTAATTATATTTTATAGCAAAATTAATTAGCTGGATTTCAAATTCACCTAGGCTAGTTAAAAAACTGGGATTTTCATTAAGTATCTTAAGAGCTTCAAAATAAAGGTAGGGACTATTTACACCAGCTAAAAAGTGACTAGATATTTCTAGTAAAACCTTCTTCTTATCTTCAAAATATGAAGAACCAAGGTACAACAAACTAAGTAATAATTGAGGATTATTCCTACCCTGGCCAAAATAATACTTCTCTAATATACTTAAGGTTTTCTTTGCTTCCTTTTCATTAGAATATAGGGCTCTTAGAGCCAAATACCCATAAAAAAGCTGGGGATTATTCTCCCGCCACTTACTAGAATTTAAACTAAGCCTATCAAGTAATTTTCTACCCTTATCTTCTTCGTTGTTTAGTATTGATAATTGGATATAAAAAAGGTCGCAATAATCTAAAATATGAGGTTCAGGTAGTTTTGTCGCCAAAAGTTTAAGGTTAGATAATGATTCCTCTACAGATGCTATGTACTTTTCTCTTGTGATATTCTTTAACCTATAATCTAGATATAATTTGGCTAGGTTTAATCTTTGATTTTTAAGTTCTATACTACTTCTATTCCTTGGAATATCGTTAGACTCTACAACCTTAACTTCAATTTCTATGGTTTCATATGTCGTCTTTAAAAGAATTTTTCCGTAGTTATTACCCTTGTGCAATTTTTCTGGTAAAATAATTAATTCTAAAAAATAGCTATTACCAACAAATGACTCACTTGTTATCTTATCTTTATCAATTAATAAGAACTGAGCATCAGTTATAACATCTATATCTATATATCCCCAACTCTCTTTAGTAATTAAAATCCTATCTGCAATAGCTTCGTTTCCTACCTCATAAAAAAGCTTAGTCTGATTAATACTAAGTTTAACGGCTAATTTTTGATGTGTAGCGACTAAGAACTCCTCTAGGGCATGATTAATTGACCTACTTTTTAGTAACTGTTTTCTAATAAAGGCATAATCATCATCCTCTGAAAGAATGTATGCAGGAAATTCATCAGAGATAAAGATATCAGTTGCCTGTTGCCAGTTATATCTAGCTAGGTAGGTAAATCTAGTCAAGTCCATAATTTTACCCATCTTACTATCAAAATATGGCCTAACTACTTTAACCTTAACCTCAATAAAATATTCCCCGCAATCAGATATAACTTTAATATGCTCATTAAAGTTATCGCCTACATCTAAGAAGGAGGCATCAAACTCATACTTTACAACTGTCTTAACCGAATTAAACTCACCTGTTTTTAACCTTAGCAATGGACAGGATGATTCTAGAATACCCTTAACTGGTGTATTCTTATCTCCTTCTATAGTAAAGAATCCCTGATAAATACTTCCAACACAAACACTTAGGTCTATGCTAGTTTCTGATAGAACTAAAATTGAATTTTCAACGAAAAAATCTCCCTTATAGAACTGTGCTACCCTTGCTTTCAAATTAACCACCTCAAATTAGGATACCTTTATTGCATATAAGATAACAAATGTTTATAATTATGTTAATTATACCACTAATCGACATATTTAGGCAATATAATAAGGCTTTATCATAGAAAGGATGGAAGTACTATGTCAAAAATTCAAAACAGTTTTCATGGTAGTGACCTTGAGAAGGTAGAAAGCCAATTTGGAATAAAAAAAGAAAGTTTGACCAACTTTGCTGCCAATGTAAATCCTCTTGGTATATCTCCGAAACTTCGCCAGTCACTATCTGATAATATAAATGTAATAGAAAGCTACCCTGATAGGGAATACACAAGTCTTAGACAGTCTATAGCTGACTATGCTAAAACTAGTCTTGATAAGATTTTTGTAGGAAATGGGTCTACTGAACTAATTTCTATCATTATCCAAATTAGAAAACCTAAAAAGGCCTGTATCATAGGCCCAACCTATTCTGAATACGAAAGAGAGGTTATACTTGGCGGGGGTAGGTGCCAGTACTTTCCCCTTAAGGCTAGTGATTTTTTCAAATTGAATGTTGATGACCTAGGCCACTTCTTAAGCCCTGATTTTGACCTATTAATTATTTGTAATCCTAATAACCCTACATCTACAGCTATTAATACAAGCAAGATGAGAAAAATCCTAGACATATGTAAGGAAAAGGATATCCTTTGCATGGTAGATGAAACTTACGTAGAGTTTGTAGAGGATATAGATGAAGTAAGCTCAGTCGCCCTTACTGATTATTATAATAACCTCATTGTCCTACGAGGAATCTCAAAATTCTTTGCAGCTCCTGGCTTAAGGCTTGGTTATGGCATATGTGGCAATAAGGATTTGATTGAAGAAATCAATCGCCATAAGAATCCTTGGTCTATAAACTCCCTTGCTGCAATAGCTGGAGAAATTATGTTTAGTGATAGCCAATACATTGATGATACTAGAAGACTTATCAAAAACGAAAGAGAAAGGATATATAAAACCTTATCCACTTCAAAAAACCTTAAATTATTTGAGCCTACTGCTAACTTTATCCTAGTTCAAATCCAAAAACATGGACTTACTTCTAGCCAAGTTTTTGAGCAGGCTATAAAAAAAGGTTTTATGATAAGAGACTGTTCCACCTTCCCCTTCCTTGATGATAAGTTTATTAGGTTCTGCTTTATGGACCCTGAAAGTAACACAAGGCTTATGGAATTCTTACTTAACTTATAGCATTAATTATTATAAATATTAAACCAGCTAGCTAAAGCAAGGACCTATTATGGTTAACTTACCTTATCTAGCTGGTTTTATATTTTTTACTTGTTATTTAACGTAAATCAAGCAGGTTTAGGCCAATATCTTCATTTAACTTTCTGTCAACTTCACCATCTACTACATGTATAAACATTTCACAGGTAGCACTTACAACAGCTCTTGATAAATGGCCACCATAAACCTTATTTTCAATATCTCCTGCACTCATATGGATATGATTGTATACCTTTCCATCCATACTTGTGACGCTTCCTGTTAAGGATACTATTTCAAATTCTCCCTTATAATCCCTAGAATAATACTCCTTCTTACTTGTATCAAATAAGCCAACAGTAAATTCACCTACAGCTCCAAGAGCATTTACATTAGCAAGCTTTACTTGTTCTTCTTTGCATATCCTAGTTAACTCCTCTAGTATCTCCTCACCTTTATCAATTCTTACAACTATTGTATTGTTAAATCTCTTATAATTCATTGCTACCTCCTAATATATAGTTTAAGTCTAGCTTTCTAGTCAAATATTAATCTATTAATAATTATAGTACATTATCCCAAGTATTTAAATAGGTTGTAAAATAGCTATTTAATATAAATTCTACTAATATTATTTAAGGACCATCATATATTTATATATAGCAATATATAGAGGAGTATAATGTGGATATAGATTGTAGAGAACAAATATTAGGTGAAGATTATGCCGACTTGATAGTTGAATATAGCCAACTTAGTGACCTTGAAGCCTATGGTTATTGCTATTCTATTATAGATAAGAACTTTGCCACAATTCATGTTCCACTTGATGAATTACCTAGTAACTTCTTGCAAGTGTTTGGCTTTTCTTCTAATCCTCTATGTTTTGGTTTAATGGATATACCAAGTACCGAAGCATCTGGTATTTCTGCCCTTCGTAATATCCCCGTTCTAAACTTGCGGGGCCAAGGTGTATTAATTGGTATAGTAGATACAGGTATCGATTATACCCATGAGGCCTTTATTCAAGCAGATGGAACATCAAGAATTTTGTCTATTTGGGACCAGACTATTCAAGATGGGCCTCCTCCTGATGGATTTAATATAGGAACTGTCTACACTAGGGAGCAAATAAATGCTGCCCTAGAGGATAATGACCCCTTTAGCCTTGTTCCAACAAGGGATGAAGATGGTCACGGAACCTTCTTAGCAGGTATTGCTGCTGGTAATAGAAATGATCCCGCTAACTTTTCAGGGATTGCAACTGATGCAGAGATTGTAGTAGTAAAACTAAAGAAGGCAAAGGCATATCTAAAAGAATTCTACCGTATTCCACCACTTGCTGATGCCTACCAAGGAAATGATATTATGCTTGCTGTTTCTTATCTCCTTAATGTAGCAGCCCAGACCCAAAAACCAATTTCCATATGCATAGGGCTTGGTTCTTCACAAGGTGCCCATGATAACTATGGTATAATGGGCCTCTTCTTTAACGATGTTGCAAGGAGAAATGGAGTGGCGGTTTCTGTTGCCGCTGGTAATGAAGGAAATAGGAGGAATCATTTCTCTGGTCAAGTAACTAGAGCTCAAGAATCTGATACTGTAGAATTAAGGGTAGGGCCAAATGAATATGGCTTTACCATGGAACTATGGGGCAATACTCCTAATATATTTTCAATAGATATATTATCACCCACTGGAGAATATATTCCTCGTATACCTGCAAGACTTAATGAATCAAGAGAAATAAGGTTTATCCTAGAGGAGACTATAGTTAATATTGATTATTTCTTGATTGCAGCTGAATCAGGAGATCAACTTATCCTTCTTAGGTTTCTAAAACCTACAGAAGGAATATGGCGGTTTAGAATATATTCCTCTGGAGACTATAATCTAGGCTATAATATATGGCTGCCTATTCATTTATTTATTAGTGATGATACTTACTTTACTACTCCAGATCCTGATACTACTGTGACTACACCTGGTAATACTATACTTCCTATGACCGTAACAGCCTATGATGTTAGTAATGATAGCCTTTTTATTAATGCAAGTAGAGGATTTACACGTATGGGGGATATAAAACCTGATTTCGCAGCACCTGGAGTAAATTTAGTTGGGCCTGCTCCTAATAATAGGTATGTAACAATGAGTGGCACTAGTGTAGCTGCTGCCCATAATACTGGAATTTCAGCCCTTCTTTTAGAATGGGGGATAACCCTAGGTTTCTTTCGTCAAATGTCCACCATAGAGATTAAGAA
>JAAYRG010000120.1 GCA_012518885.1 Clostridiales bacterium
AGTGTTATTTCAGCAAAAAGATTGAAAATCCCCATCTTTCATATGGAGGCAGGCAATCGGTGCTTTGATGAAAATCTGCCTGAAGAGATTAACAGGAGAATTGTGGATCATACTAGCGATGTTAACCTCTGCTATACTGAGCACGCTAGGCGATATCTTAATTCTGAGGGAGTACCCAAAGAAAGAACGTATGTAGTTGGATCGCCGATGGCGGAAGTCCTCAGTGTTAATTTAGATAAGATCAATCAAAGCAAGGTGCTGGAAACTTTAGGTTTAGACAAGGAGAAGTACATTCTTTTATCAGCTCATAGAGAAGAAAATATAGATAACGAGGATAATTTTATGGCTTTAATGAACGCTGTTAATGCTATGGCTGAAAATTATAATCTACCTGTTATATATAGCACCCATCCTAGGAGTAAAAAATATATAGAACAGCGTGGATTTGAGTTTCATTCGAATGTAAGAAGTCTACAACCTTTTGGATTTGCTGATTACAATCATCTCCAGAAGAACGCTTTTTGTGTTGTCTCTGACAGTGGCACTATAGCTGAGGAGGCGTCCTATTTCAAGTTTCCTGCTGTATCGGTAAGAACTAGTACAGAAAGACCAGAAGCACTAGATAAGGGAAATATGGTTATCGGCAGTATCACTACTGAGCAGGTTCTTCAAGCTGTTGATATGGCAGTAGAGATGGCCGCTGATGGAGATGTTGGGGAAGAGGTCCCAAACTATATGGATAAAAATGTAAGTACTAAGGTTGTTAAGATAATCCAAAGTTACACTGGTATAGTTAATAGAATGGTGTGGAGGAAATCCTGAATCTATCCCTCCAAACTACGGTTGATGAAGATTCATATAGTACCGTTACCACGGCATTAGAATAATTGAGCGAAGATATTATTATGGTAAAAGAGGCATGTGAATGAAAAAACAGCGCTTTTAGTAATCATTATTACAGTCATTTCGAAAATTTTAGGATTCGGGCGAGAAATAGTACTATCATATGTCTATGGAGCATCAGCAATTACTGATGCCTATCTCATATCCCAAACTATTCCACTAACGATGTTTTCTTTCATTAGTTCCGGAGTAGCTACAGGATTTATCCCGATGTATAGTAGAATTCATAAAGAAGATGGGCAAATTTGTGCTAATCAATTTACCAGTAATTTGAGTAATACTTTATTATTATTGGCTTCAGTTATTGTTGTTGTGGTTTTAGTGTTTACTCAACCTATTGTAAAACTATTTGCTTCCGGTTTTACGAGTGAAACGTTGGATATAGCTGTTAACTTCACTAGAATCAGTATTTTCGGGGTTTATTTCACAGCAATTTTGCATGTATTTACTGGTTATTTAAGAGTACACGAAAATTATATTTTACCAGCTCTAATTGCCTTACCCATGAATATTATTATAATAGGTTCTTTGTTTATTAGCACAGGGACAAGTATTAATGTGATTGCAGTTGGAAGCGTGATAGCAACAGCTTCGCAATTATTGATATTGCTTCCTTATATACGTAGAGCAGGGTATCATTATAAACCAGTTATTGATTTTAAAGACGAACACTTAAAGACAATGGTACTGATAGCTTTGCCTATTATTGCAGGTACTTCTGTTAATCAGATTAATATTTTGATAGATAGAACT
>JAAYRG010000121.1 GCA_012518885.1 Clostridiales bacterium
ATGTTGGCGGTGACGCCTATAATTATATTATTAATGCGAATTACTCAACTGCATTTTTTGTTTTAACAACAATGTTTGTATTAATGGGTATTGGATTTATAATAATACATTATGTTTCACAAAATAAAAATTTTAAGTGAGGTAATATGTTATGGCCTTAAACAATTGTCCAGAGTGTAGTAATCAAATATCAGACAGAGCAAGAGTTTGTACTCATTGTGGACTTCCATTTATAACGGATTACAATAAAAACCTTAATAAAAACCTTAATAAAAACCTTAATAAA
This sequence comes from Clostridiales bacterium, assembly GCA_012518885.1. Taxonomy (GTDB): domain Bacteria; phylum Bacillota; class Clostridia; order Lachnospirales; family Lachnospiraceae; genus JAAYRG01. The sequence goes on from JAAYRG010000121.1 coordinate 287, forward strand.
AACCTAAGGTTAGATTCTAATCAAAAAAGAAAAAAGAATGAATCAAAGCTTTATCCAATATTGATAATATTTTTGCTAATTTTTTTAGTCGGTACTAGTGTAATTATAGTTAAGCAATATAAGCAGATATTAAGGTTAGAAAAAGCATTTGTTTCAACAGATGATAGTGAATTTATTAATACACAAAAGGATATATCAAGTGACAAAATAGATTCATTTAAAGACGAAAATGAAGAAGCAAAGGATGAAGTGCAAATTTCGGTTCTAAGTAAAGGAATAGTACTTCAAGATGTATCAAATGGGATATATAGTGATTATGTAACTTTTGAATTTGATGTAAAAAATAATTCAGATAGAGGTATACGAGGTGTTCAAGGGATACTAATAGTGAAGGATTTGTTTGGAGAAGAAATCTTAAGAATGAATTGTGATTTTGTAGGAACTGCAATACTTCCTGGAAAAAGTTACATAGAAAAGTATTTAACATATGAGATCAATAAATTTATGGATTCTGATATGAAATTATTTAATACAGATTATAAAGACTTAAATTTTGATTATAATGTAACATCAATTGTATATTTGCCTGAGCAAGGTAATAGATAAGAATCACTCACAAAGGTATCAGTTTTCGACTTATACCTTTTAAAGAGTAAAGAAAAGCCGCACATTACATTCCTAGTAATAGGGATTGTTATGTGTGGCTTTTTCTTTTCTATATTTTGTTATAAGAGATGTAACCCCTTTTTGATAAAGACAATATGAAATACTATCTAAGCTTCCTTTGGCTTAGTACATGTATCTCTAACTACCAAGTTACATGGCACAATAATCTTACGTGGAAGAATTGATTCGTTTTCAATGGTCTGTTGCAAAGTCTCTATAGCACAATCAGCCATAAAAGTCATTGGAATATTAATAGTTGTAAGAGGAGGTGTCATAAACTGTGTTGATGTAAGATTGTTAAAGCCTATAATACTAATATCGTTGGGCACATTTATACCGCATTCAGCCAAGGCGCGCATAACCCCATTTGCCATTGAATCGTTAGCAACAAATAGGGCAGTTGGTAGTTTTCGTCCACTTTGAATGGCTTCTAGTATAGTCTTATAACCTTCCTCATATGATATTCTTGCACCCTCAAATATATACTCACTGTTATATAGGCCATGTTTATCGAGTAATTGTATGAATTCTTGTTTACGATGGTCTACGATTACTTCTTGCTCATAACCTACAACTTCACCACCTACAAAACCAATTTCTCTATGGCCAAGACTAAGAAAATACTCTATGGCTTGGGTTACTCCAAGTCTGTAATTGGGTATTACTGAGCTATATTTGGCTTCCATTGGAGATGAGTCAAGAAAAACTATATTCTTAGTAAAGTCTTTAAGCATATTCAGCTGATTGGGATTAAAACGTCCTATAGCAAGCATACCGTCGATTTTAACGTCTACGGTAAGTTTATATTCTCCATTCACATTAACTACACGTATTGTATTCATATTAGAAAGAGCACATTGCTTTTCTAGAGTCGTCATCAAATACAGATAGTAAGGATCATTAAGCATCTCATACTCTGAATACCAGTCTAATATTAGGATGGAAAGTCGGTTTAATCGTGCATTCTCAGCCTTTCTTGCTTTAATAGTTTTGTAATCGAGCTTTTCTGCAGCTTCAAATATTTTGAATTTTGTCTCATCGGGCACATTTAATGTTTCGTCATGATTAAGAACACGAGAAACTGTGGTTACTGAAAGGCCGGTTGCTTTTGCAATCTGCGAGAGCGTTGCCATATTTACACCTCACTTTCATTGCTTTAATTATCATTTTGATTGTATATTTAATATCAATTAGTATATCAGAAATTAGTATAATAATCAAACTAATCATAGTAAATGTTTGCTTGGAAAACAAATAATTTTAGTAAAACATTAGTAAAAAGGAAGTAAAATATTCAGTGAATTAATATTGACATATAAACCAAACAGATATATAATTAATTTGTACAAAACAACCAAATCAAAGGGGGATTTACACCATGAAAAGAATTTTATTAGTAATTAGTGTTCTAACTTTATGTCTTGGACTTTTTGCAGCTTGTGAAAAATCCACACCAGACCCAACTACTGACACTAATGGAAACCAACAAAGTGACACACAACAAACTGACTCACAGAAAGAGACAGAAGATAAGTCAAGCTCATCAGATAAGCAAAAAATTACTGTATGGGCATGGGACCCTAATTTTAACATCGCAATCATGAATGAAGCGGCAGCTATTTACCAAGAAACTCATGATAATGTTGAATTTGAAATTGTTGAGATGGCAAAGGCTGATGTTGAACAAAAGCTACATACAACATTAGCTTCCAAAATGACAGAAGGACTTCCTGATATAGTATTAATTGAGGATTATAACTCTCAAAAATACTTACAGTCTTATCCAGGTGCCTTTGCTGATTTAACAGACAAAATCAACTACGATGATTTTGCTCCTTACAAGGTTGAACTTATGACAGTAGATTCCAGAGTATACGGTGTACCATTTGATAGTGGTGTTTCTGGTTTCTTCTATAGAAGCGATATCCTAGAAGAGGCTGGATATAGTGCTGATGATTTGAACAACATTACTTGGGATCGCCTAATTGAGATTGGTAAAGATGTAAAAGCCAAGACAGGAAAAGCTATACTTTCTTTTGATAAGGCTGATGGGGGCCTAATGAGAATTATGCTTAATTCATCCGGTTTATGGTACTTTGATGCAGAAGGTAATATTACAGTTTCTAATAACGAAGCTTTAAAAGAAGCTATGGAAACCTACAAGAAGATTCTTGATGCTGATATTATAATACCTACTGCTGGCTGGAATGAGTGGGTAGCAGCATTTAACAATGGGGATGCAGCATCTGTAATTTCAGGTTGTTGGATTGTTGGTTCTGTAAAAGCAGCGACTGACCAGTCAGGAAAATGGGCTGCTGCTCCAGTACCTAGATTAAACTACGATAAGTCCATCAATGCTTCAAACCTTGGTGGTTCAAGTTGGTATATTCTAGAAGGTGCACAGAACAAGGACCTTGCTATTGACTTCATGAATGAAGTTTTTGGTGGCAATGTTGATTTCTATCAAAAGATTTTAGTTAATAACGGTGCAGTTGCTTCCTATTTACCTGCTATTGAAGGTTCAGCATATTCTGCAGCTGATGAATTCTTTGGTGGTCAAGCAGTGTTTGCTGATATGGGTAAATGGATGAATGAAATACCATCCATTAACTATGGTTTATATACTTACGAAGCTGACGCAGCAATTATTGCTAATCTAGAAAACTATCTATCAGGTGCAAAAACTGTAGAAGAAGCATTACAAGATGCAGAAGCACAATTAAAGAGTCAGATCCAATAATTATTTAAAATAAACGGCGGGGCGAATGCTCGCCCCGCTTATTTTTTTTGATTACTTATGCACTCTATTATTGATTGGGGGATTATAATGGAACGAAAACTTAAAAAATACGGTCTCATATTTATTTCCGTAGCTATGATACTACTTGCATTATTTATGTTCTATCCAGTCTTATATTCTTTTTATTTATCTTTGACATCAACAAAACTTGGTAAGACAGATTTCGTTTGGTTTGATAACTATAGGCGTATCGTAACAGACCCTCTGTTTTGGACAGCTTTAAAGAATACTTTTCAGATTCTATTAATTCAGGTTCCGGTGATGCTATTTTTAGCATTAATTTTGGCATCAATACTCAATGATAAAAGTATAAAATTTCGAGGTTTATTTAGAACAGCTCTTTTTTTACCTGCTGTAACATCTTTAATTGCTTACACAATTTTATTTAAAATGCTGTTTTCTTATACAGGACTTTTAAACACTACCTTACTAAGAATTAATCTTATATCCGAACCCATTGAATGGATGTCCAACCCAGTAACTGCTAAAGCTGTACTTATTATTGCTATGATTTGGAGATGGACTGGATATAATATGGTATTTTATTTATCTGGTATGCAGAATATATCTGAAGATATCTACGAAGCGGCATCTATTGATGGAGCCTCAAAAATTAAAAGTTTCTTTTTGATTACGCTTCCACTTTTAAAGCCAATGATTTTATTTACCACAATTATGTCAACAATAGGAACTCTTCAACTATTTGATGAACCTATGAACCTTTCACAAGGAGGCGTAACTGCAGCAACTATAGGACCGAGTAATTCACTACTTACATTAAGTGTTTACATATACAATTTATGTTTCAAATATGTACCTAACTTTGGATATGGTGCGACAGTAGCTTATGTAATTGTGGTATTAATTGGAATTTTATCTTTCCTTCAATTCCGTGTAGGAGCTACTGACGACGAGAAAGAAGCAAGAAAACGAAACAAGCAAAAAAGTCGTGAAAAAAGGAGGGCTTAAATGAAAGGCAAAAATAGTATTGTAAGATTTTTTGTTTATTTAATTTTAATAGTGGCTTCCTTCTTTTCCGTATTTCCGTTCTTCTGGATGATTACTGGAATGACAAATAGCGCGGTTGATATTCTTAGAGGGAAAATGACTTTCGGTACTATGTTTACAGAAAACATTAGAATTTTATTTACTGAATATGATATGGCGAATGTCTTGTTTAATTCACTTAAAGTAACGGGATTTACCGTAGTACTTTGTCTTCTTATCTGTTCAATGGCAGCTTATGGATTTGTTATGTATAAGTCTAAGATTACTCAAAGGTTATATGCTTTAACTATGCTTACTATGATGATTCCTTTTGCTGCATTAATGATTCCTTTGTTCCAAATCATTGTTCAGTTTAAGCTTCTAAACTCACATTTTGCCTTAATTGTTACAGGAGCTACAAGTGTCTTCATAATTTTCTTCTTTAGACAAAGTTTTGTAACTTACCCATTTGAGATTATTCAAGCTGCACGTGTTGATGGAGCAGGAGAGTTTAGAATATTTTTCAAGATATTTGCTCCATCTATGAAGGGTACTTTCTTTGCAGCAGCAATATATGCTTTTATGACTAGTTGGAACTCCTATATGTGGCCTCTAATAGTGTTACAAACTAATGATAAGAGGACTACAACATTACTGATTTCCTACCTGTCTTCTGCTTATGTACCACAATATGGTGTCATTATGACAGCGATTGTTATATCGACCTTACCGATTATTATTATTTTCTTTGCATTCCAAAAACAATTCGTACAAGGAGTGCTTGGATCAGTTAAGGCTTAAAACACTAGAAAGGATTTGTTATGATGAACATTATTAAACAACACAGCTTGGATTGGCTTACAGACCCAGAGATATTTCAAATAAATCGTTTGCCTGCCCATTCTGACCATTATTTTTTCTCAGATAATGAGGACTTGCAATTAAATCTGAATGGTAGATGGAAATTCCAGTATTCCACCAACTTACATAATACAGATTGGAGTTTTTGGCAGGAAGGTTTTTGTGACAAGGGTTGGGATAACATAAAGGTTCCTTCCCATATACAACTTCAAGGTTATGGAATTCCCCAATATACCAATACCATGTATCCGTGGGATGGACATGAGAAGGTGGTTCCACCACAGATTCCGACTGAATTTAACCCTGTAGGTTCCTACGTAAGATATTTTCATTTACCTGACAACTTTGTCAATAAAAAAACTCTCCTACGTTTTGAAGGTGTAGAAAGTGCAATGTATGTTTGGATGAATGGAGAATTTGTAGGTTATAGTGAAGATACCTTTACTCCATCAGAATTTGATGTTACAGACAAAGTTAAGTCAGGAGAGAATCGTCTGTGTGTTGCAGTGGTTAGATTTTGTAGTGGCAGCTGGTTAGAAGACCAAGACTTTTGGAGATTCTCCGGTATATTTAGAGACGTTGTATTATACTCATTACCAGAAGTACATGTAACAGACATTGATGCTAGACCTTTGGTAAGTGAGGATTTAAGCGAAGGGATATTAGAGGCAGATTTTCTCCTAGATTATAAGGAGTCAAATGGAGCTAAGATTGAGTTTTCTTTGTTTGATCATGAAGAAAAACCAATAGATGCATTTGAAACATCTGTCGAAAAGAAGATTTCTATTGTAAGAACAATTAAGAATGTTAATCTTTGGAGTGCAGAAAAACCTTATTTATACAGATTAGAATATAAAATTATAGATAGGTCAGGGACTGTTATAGAACGAGGAAGAAGTAATATCGGCTTTAGAAGATTTGAAATTAAAGACGGTATTATGTATCTAAACAATAAACGTATTGTTTTTCATGGGGTAAACAGACATGAGTTTTCTCATAAATCCGGACGTGCAATTTCTAAAGAGGATATGCTTTCAGACATTCTAGTTATGAAAAAGAATAACATCAACGCAGTAAGAACATCCCATTATCCTAATCAATCTTACTTTTATGAGCTTTGTGACCAATACGGGATATATGTTATAGATGAAGCCAACCTAGAAACTCATGGTAGCTGGATGATTATGGGGGAAGTAAATATAACAGAGCATACCGTTCCTAATGATAATGAGCGTTGGCTAGGTGCAGTATTAGACAGAGGCATATCCATGGTAGAAAGAGATAAGAATCATCCTTCTATATTAATGTGGTCTGTTGGTAATGAATCTGCTGGAGGAAAGGTTTTGCATGAACTAGCCGAGTATTACCGAAATAGAGATAAACTTAGACTTGTTCACTATGAAGGAATATTCCATGACAGACGCTATAATAATACTAGTGATGTGGAAAGTAGGATGTATGCAAAGCCACATGAAATAATTGACTACTTAGAAAATAATCCAGAGAAACCTTTTGTTTCCTGTGAATATTCTCATGCTATGGGTAACTCTATTGGAGGAATTAAAAAATATATTGACATAGAGGATAGTTATCCAATGTATCAGGGCGGATTTATTTGGGATTTTATAGACCAAGCTCTTGAACATATGGATCCTAATGGGCAGAAATATCTAGCAACTGGAGGCGATTTTGGTGATCGTCCTAATGATGGTTATTTTTGCGGAGATGGTTTACTTTTCGCCAATAGAAGGGTAAACTCTAAAATGCAGGAAGTAAAGTTCGTATATCAAAACCTGCATATCTTTTGTGATGCAAAAGGTGCCCTTATTAAAAACAAGTTCCTATTCACTAATACCAATGAATTCATGTTGACCTATAAGTTATTAAAAGATGGCAAAGAAGTTCAAAGGGGAAGTATGTCGGTGGACATTCCACCGCTAAGTGAGGATTATGTTTCACTACCAATTAAAACAGATGATAGCGGTGAATATATTCTAGACGTTTCCTTTGTATTAAAGGAAGACTTACCTTGGGCTAATAAGGGGCATGAAATAGCCTTTGGTCAGGGTGTTATAAGTAGGTCCACATTGAATATTGAAGAAGGCCCAGTACAAATAACCGAGGGAGATGTTAATCTTGGTGTTAAAATGGAAAAATTAAGGGCAATGTTTTGGAAGGTTAATAAGACCTTAAATTCCCTTAATGTAGATGGAAAAGAAATTCTAAAAGCTCCAATTAAACCAGACTTTTGGAGAGCTCCTATAGACAATGATGCTGGTAACCATTCTACTTTCAAATGGGCTGTTTGGAAGACTATTTCCCTTTATACTATAGGAAAACAACTTACTCTAGATGATAAGTCTATAACAGCAGAGTATGCCTTTCCTATTATGGAGGAAAAAGGATGTAGCATACACTATGAATTTATAGGTAATGATATATGCAAAATAACTATGAGAATGGACCCTATTAAGGAAATAGAAACCCTTCCTCAATTTGGTTTTACATTCAGTCTTTTATCAGAATTTAATAAAGTTAGGTATTATGGTAGAGGACCAATGGAAAGTTATGTGGATAGGAAAGCCGGTGGTCGAATAGGTATTTATAGACACAGGGCTTGTGAAATGATGGAACCATATCTAAATCCTCAAGAAACTGGAAATAGAACAGACCTAAGATGGATAGAAATTGTTAATGATGAAGGAATTGGCATCAAAATCTTTGCAGAGACACCATTTGAAGCCTCAGTACTTCCGTATACTTCTCATGAAATAGAAAATGCAGGACATATCAATGAGCTTCCTCCCGTTACTAAAACCGTAGTTAATATATCTATGGCAAAGAGCGGTGTAGGAGGAGATGACTCCTGGGGTGCACCAATTCATCCAGAATATTTAGTAAAGACAGATGAGAAGTTGGAATTTTCTGTTTATCTACAAGGTGTGAAATATTAGGATAATAGGCTTGTCAGGCTATAGTAAGAAACTACTAGTGTAAGTAAAGACCCTATAGGACAGTTATACAGTCTAATAGGGTCTTTTTTTATTATTTGGAACTCTATAATTTTTAATACTGAGAATAAATAAGTTAGCAAGCTAGTAGATATAACACACTCAAAGATTAACAATAATAGGATATAAAGATACAAGAAGTTATCTAAACTATACAATGGGAATATATGGATATATGTTTACGTGGTAAATAAATCTAATAAAAGGGGAAATATATCAATAAGTTGTTTGGTTGTAATAAAATGGGGAAAATACCATCTTTTATGCTGTTTTTTTCTGATTGACAAAAGCCCTATATTTATATAAATTATCTTTTGGATAAGATTAGCAAATCCTTAGAACTCGTTAACCCCTTTTACAATTAGACAAAAAGTCTAAAGGAGAGACCATCATGGAAAAAAGATACTTCTTCTACATACCAAAAAATAAAATCAAGCTAGAAAAAGATCCTCAGATAATTGACTTAAGGTCAAGAATAAAACTTCTCCAGGAGGCCTTAAGTAAAAAAATAGATGAGAAGCAAAGCCTTTTAGATGATGAGGTATATGCTCTAAGTCTAAAACTTGATCTACTAATTAATGAATATTCTGACTATAAATATAAAAGATACTTATAAATAATAAACCCATAGTAGTAGAGCTGTGAATTTAATATGTCCTTAGTCAAACATATATAATGTATGATAACTACATTGAAATGTTTGGCTAAGGTCTTTTTTTATGTCTAAAATTCTCAAAATATGTTAAAATAGAAGAAGTGATTTCTTGTCTATTAGTCACATTGAAATTTGGAAAAAGATGACTTATAATAATTTGTAGATGTTTGTAGATTGTTAGCATAAAAAGAAGAAAAATCTATGAGTTGATTTCGAAGAATAAAGGATAAATCTATGGAAAAAAGAATGAAGATTTTAATAATTGACGATGAGATAAATATAATTAATGCTCTTAAGAGGGTGTTAATCAAGTTTGACTATGAAATAATATCTACAACCAATCCAGAAGAGGGATTTGAAATTATTGATAGTTTAGACCTTGATATGGTTATATGCGATTATAATATGCCTAATATCAATGGAATTGACCTACTTAAGTACTCTAAAGAAGTAAGGCCAGGAGCAATTAGAATTCTAATTACAGGCTATTATGACGCAGATATTGCTATATCAGCTATTAATGAGGGCAATGTATTCCATTATATTTCCAAGCCATGGAAGAATGAAGAAGTTATAGCAATAATACAGGATGGGTTAAAAAAGAGACAAGAAGAAGTAGACCAAAGCAATATTTATAAGTATGTCAATGAAAGTTATACCTATCTTTCTCAAATGGCAAATATTATAGAAAAATCAACTAAGAATAAAAGTGATTCAGCAAGTAAGTTTCCTGTTTTTGAAGATGAAACGATAGTCCTAATTAATAGTAAGGATATCTTATATATGACTTCCCAAGAAGGGAATGTGTTCGTGTATACAGATAAGGGTAAGTATTCAAGCAATGATTCCTTGTCTACTTGGGAGAGTAAGTTAGATAGCGAAAATTTTTTTAGGTCACATAGGAGTTATATTGTAAATATAGAGAAAATCGAGAAAATTTCTCCTTGGTTTAATGGCTCCTATAACTTAAAATTAGCAAATTGTAAAGACAATATTCCGGTAAGCAGGTCTAATGCTAAGGTTTTAAAGGATATATTTGGGATATAGGTGAATGGAGGTATAGATGACACAACAGCAAATTATACAACAAGAGAAACTAGCAAGCATAGGTAGACTTTCTGCAGGAATTGCTCATGAGATAAATAATCCCCTTGGCTACATAAGTAGTAACATAGAAACAGCTAGGGTTTATTTTAGTGAGTACAAAGAGATAATGGCTGAATATAGGAAGCTAGTTGACTTTATAGATGATAATAAGTTAGAAGAATTAAAAGATGAAGTTAATAGGATAAAGAGGCTTGAGATGACTAAGAATATTAGCTTTATCTCAGAAGATTTAGATGCAATATTTGATGATATAGAGAATGGCTTGCTAAGGATAAGTGAGATAGTATCAAGTCTAAAGGCCTTTTCAAGAAGTGATGATAATGAAGAGTATGAAGACTATGACTTAAATGAGAGTATTAAAAACACCCTACTTATTGCTAAAAACGACATCAAATATAATGCAAGAGTTAAGCAAAGTCTTGGACAAATACCTAAAATACAGGCTAAGGGTAATAAAGTAGACCAAGTGCTTCTTAATATAATCCTTAATGCTTCTAGTGCTATTAAAGAAAAGCAAGGGATTACGACTGATTATGAAGAAGGACTAATTACGATTACTACAGATAAAAGTAATTCATATGTAAGATGTATAATCGAAGATAATGGAATTGGTATAGAAGAGGTTAATCTAAGTAAAATATTTGATCCCTTTTACACATCAAAGCCTACAGGTGAAGGCACAGGCCTTGGGCTTAGTATTGCTCATGAGATAATCGTTACAGGTCACGGTGGCCAGCTACTAGTAGAAAGTGAACCTATGGTCGGGACTAAGTTTATAATATTGCTACCTATTGATAATGAAAATAATAGTGAAACACACGATTAGTGGTGAATATAAAAATGTATGAACAGATACTACTTGTAGATGATGAAAAGCAAATATTAGATGCACTAAGAAGAACCTTTATAGGGCGTGGCTATGTTATTTTTACAGCATCAAGTGGAAGACAAGCCCTTGAAATTATGGCAAAAGAGAAGATAGACCTAATTATTACAGATGTTAGGATGCCACATATGAACGGCTATGAACTACTAAAAGAGGTTAAAGAGAAATACCCTATGATAATTAGGGTTATTCTTAGTGGATATGCCGATTCTTCTCTTATAGTAAAAATTCAAAGAGAAAGCCTAGCTAAAAGATACCTATATAAGCCCTGGAAAAATCAAGAGCTTATAAGAGTTGTTGAGCAAATGTTTAGGGTAGAGAAAATTCTTAAGGATAAGAATCTTTTGCAACTGATTAATAGAATCGAGTATCTACCATCTCCTTCTAATGTTTATCATAAGTTTAATACCCTTGCTCGCCAAGATGCAGATATGGACAAAATTGCTAAAGTAATAGAAACAGACCAGTCAATAGCTGCAAAGGTACTCCAGGTAGCTAATTCGGCCATGTATGGAATTAACACAGGTTCTGTCCATAAGGCAATATCTTATTTGGGGCTTAATAATGTAAAGTATATAATATTAAGTGCAACTACCTTTAATGATAGTTTTGGTAGAAGGACATCAAGGTTAAATAGGGATATTAACATGTTGTGGAAGCATTCTGTAACTACAAACCAAATCCTTATCCACCTGTATGAAAGTATTTTTAAGGAAAGAATCCCTGATACCTATTCTGCCTTAGGGCTATTACATGATATTGGTAAAGTTGTATTAATGACAAATTTTACTGATAAGTATATGAAGGCTGCGGAATCTATTAAGTATAATAAAGATCTGGTTTATTATTATGAAAAAATGGAGTTTACTGATGTTACATCACAAGAGATAGGGGCATATTTACTTAACTGGTGGGAGCTTCCAAGTCAACTAGTAGAAGCGGTTTTATATCATAACAAGCCACTAGATAGGGATGTTATAGATAAAGAAATTGTAGCCCTGCTAAGTATAGCTGAGGTTTATTCTTGGAATTATATCTATAAGGGCAAAATACAAGAGCATGACAAAGACCTTCTTGAGCTTTTTAAATTGACTGAAGAGGACTTTGATTTAATAGTAAAAGAAGCAAAAATATCCCTAGATTTTTGATAAAGTTATTCACACGCAAAAATCTACCTTTTAAGTCGTTTTTTTTACATTTCATCGAAAAAACACCACAAAAGGAAAAAAAAGATATAAAATTTTATCAAATTATAATAATAGGTGGGAATTATTAGACAACAGTAATATAGGGAATTAACCTAATAATTCTAGCTTAGAAAATAAAACGTGAGGAGAAGAAAATGAAGTTAAAAAGATGGTTTGCTGACTTAAAAGTAAAACAAAAACTAAGTTATAGTTTTTTACTTGTGGGCATTATAGCCTTAATGGTAATCATAATTGGTGTATACAGTTTGAGTACCATGGATGAACAATATTCAGATATGTATGAACAACACGGTGAGGGAATTGCATATTTTGGTAATATAGGACTTGCATTTAACCAATCTTATGCATCTACTATCCTTATGATATCTGACTACATGGTTGCAACTGAAGCTTTAAACAATATTGAAATCAATAATGAAAAGATTAAATCAGAGCTTATAGAATATAAAAAACAAACACAACAACATAATGAGTTATTAGTAGGATTTGAGGCTGATTTAGACCAATTCTTTGCATACCAAGAAGAAATATCTGGTCTACTAGAAAGTAGCAAGTATTTTGAAGCCTACAAAATTCTTTATGGAGGCCTTCGTGATACAAGTGATAGTATCAATGATACTATTGAGGAAATCATGAACTATAATATTGAATGTGCTAATAGTGAAATGACTAGGCTTTCTGATACTGCTGATACTTTACGCCTAATAATTATTTTATTAACAGCAGTATATATTTTAATTGCACTTTACCTAGTAAAAGTTCTAACAGGAGCAGTAGCTGATAGAATTAGAGCTATAACTAATATAACTGAAAAAATTACATTAGGTGATATTGATGTAACTATCAATGAAGAACTAATGACAAATGATGAAATTGGTATACTTGCAAAAGCTAACAATAAGATGGTAGATTCAATTAGAAATCAATCATTTGTAGCTAGAAGAGTTGCATCAGGTGACCTTACAGCAAGATGTGATGTGCGTTCTGACAATGATATATTATCAATTAGTATAAACACAGTAGTAGACCAACTATCTAGACTAGTATTTGAAATAAGAAAGATAGGTAAGGCAACTGGAGAAGGAAAACTTGATGTAAGAGGCGAGTCTACTCAGTTTATGGGTGAGTACAAAACTATAGTTGAAGAACTTAACACTGCAATAGACAATATTAAAGAACCTATAATGTATGCTTCTGAAATCCTTGAAATTATAGCAGCAGGTGAGGAAGTTCCACCTATAACTAAAGAATACAAGGGTGATTACAACGTAGCTATTGAAAGCCTAAAAGAAGTTAACAAATCATTAGATGAACTATTTAATCAAATTAATAAGCTTCTTGAGGCAACAGAAGAAGGTAACACAAGAGTAAGGGCAGATTCATCTAATGTTTCTGGTAATTACAAGAGCATGGTTGACGGCCTAAATGGTATCCTAGAAAAGACAACTACACCTATTATTGAAGCAAGTAAGGTACTTGGTAAGATGTCTAAGGGTGACTTAACTGTTAGAGTTACTGGTGAACATAAGGGTGACTTTGCAATAATTAAACATTCTCTAAATTTTGTGCTTGATAGATTTAATGAAGTACTTGGTGAGATTAATATAGCTGCTGAGCAAGTAACCTCTGGAGCTAGACAAATTTCTGATTCTAGTATCCTATTATCAGAAGGAACAACTGAACAAGCAAGTTCAATAGAAGAACTAACAGCGTCAACAGAAGAAATATTCTCACAAACAAGGAAAAATGCTGATAATGCTACTGAAGCAAATAGAATTGCTAAAGTTTCAAATGAAAATGCTAAGGAAAGTAGCCAAAGACTAGAAGAATTAGTTGAGGCAATTGATGAAATTAATACCTCATCTAACAATATTTCTGCTATAATAAAAGTAATTGAAGATATAGCTTTCCAAACTAACATACTAGCATTAAATGCAGCTGTTGAAGCAGCAAGGGCTGGCCAATATGGTAAAGGTTTTGCTGTAGTAGCAGATGAAGTTAAAAATCTTGCTCAAAAATCAGCAGATGCTGCAAAAGAAACTACTAAGATGATTCAAGACTCAATCTCTAAGTCTGAAAACGGTAAGAAGTTAGTTGATGAGACAGTACATAGATTAGAAGCGCTATTTGAAAACACTGATAAGATTGCAAACCTAGTTGATGAAATCACTAAGGCATCCCAAGACCAAGCAATTGGTATAGAGCAAATTAACCGTGGTATAATGCAAGTATCAGACGTTGTTCAAACAACATCAGCAACTTCAGAAGAATCTGCAGCAGCAAGTGAAGAACTAGCTAGTCAAGCTGAAGTATTACGCGACAATGTTAGACATTTTAAATTAGTTGGTTCAGAAGATACTGAAGATTATGAAGATATTGAAGATGAGGATGAAGTTGCTACATCTGAGGAAAAAACTGACGTATCTGAAACAGAACTAACAGATGTTAAAGAAGAAGTAAAAGAGACAGCTTCTAAAGA
>JAAYRG010000122.1 GCA_012518885.1 Clostridiales bacterium
CTGTTAATGTAGTTTTACCATGGTCAACGTGACCAATTGTTCCAATATTTGCATGGGGTTTACTTCTGTCAAATTTAGCTTTAGCCATTTTAAGCCTTCCTCCTTTAAATAAATTACCAATAAGGTTTTTATATTGTGTCCTTATGGATTATTAATATATGGGTTATCTTCTGTTTTTCCCATATAATTTAAAACATCTATTACTTATGCCTAATTATATTGCAATTTTTTAATATTTTCAAGCATAAAAGCTATTTAGATATTATATTTTGAAATTAATTAAATAATTAATTATCTTTATTGGATAGAACTTTTTCTTGTACGTTCTTTGGAACTGGTTCGTAGGAATCAAAGAACATAGAATATGCTCCTCTACCTTGAGTTTTAGAACGTAGTGTAGTTGTATAACCAAACATTTCTGCTAGTGGAACATGAGCTTTAATAATCTTAGAACCACTTTGGTCATCAGTTGCTTCGATACGGCCACGACGAGAGCTTATATCACCAATAACATCTCCCATGTATTCTTCAGGAACAGTTACTTCAACTCTCATTATTGGCTCAAGTAAAACAGAATCTGCCTTTCTCATAGCATCTTTAAACGCCATAGAACCAGCAATCTTAAATGCCATTTCACTAGAGTCTACTTCGTGGTATGAACCATCGTATACATTAGCTTTAAATCCGATAACTGGATATCCGCCTAAGATACCTGCTTGAGCAGCTTCTTCGATACCATTGCCAACTGCTGGAATGTATTCTTTTGGAATAGCTCCACCAACAACGCTTGATTCGAAGATGTATGTCTCTTCGCCATTTGGATCCATTGGTTCAAATTTAATCTTAGCATGACCGTATTGTCCACGACCACCAGATTGTCTAGCGTACTTGCTATCAATTTCAACTGCTTTAGTAATTGTTTCTTTATATGCAACTTGAGGAGCACCAACGTTAGCTTCTACCTTAAATTCACGTAGTAATCTATCTACGATAACTTCAAGGTGTAACTCACCCATACCAGCAATAATTGTTTGTCCAGTATCTTCGTTAGTCCAAGCCTTGAATGTTGGATCTTCTTCTGCAAGTTTTGATAAAGCAATACCCATCTTGTCTTGACCTGCTTTTGTCTTAGGTTCGATAGCAACCTCAATAACTGGCTCTGGGAATTCCATAGACTCTAGTATAACTGGAGCCTGTTCATCACATAGAGTATCACCAGTTGTTGTGAACTTCAAACCAACGCAAGCAATGATATCTCCTGAATAAGCTTTATCTAATTCAGATCTGTGGTTAGCATGCATTTGTAGGATACGTCCTATACGTTCTTTCTTTTTCTTTACAGAGTTATATACATATGACCCTGAGTTAATTGTACCTGAATAGATACGAACGAATGCAAGTTTACCAACGAATGGATCTGTCATAATCTTAAACGCTAATGCAGCTAAAGGCTCATCATCAGATGATTCTTTATGGATTTCGTTACCATCCATATCAACGCCTCTAATATCTGCTATATCAGTAGGTGCAGGCATGTATTCAACTACAGCGTCTAATAACTTTTGAACACCTCTGTTTTTGTATGCTGAACCACAAAGTACTGGTACGATTTGGCATTCGATTGTAGCTTTTCTTAGTGCAGCCTTTAATTCCTCGTTAGTAATTTCTTCACCTTCAAGGAACTTTAGAACTAGCTCATCATCTGTTTCACAGATTGATTCAATCATAGCTTCACGACGTTCTTCTGCTTCATCAATCATATCTTCAGGTATATCAGTTACTGTAATATCCATACCCATTTCGTCGTTATAGATATATGCTTTCATTTCAAATAAATCTATAATACCAACGAATGTATCTTCTGCACCAATAGGTATTTCAATTGGAACTGGGTTTTTATCTAATCTATTTCTAATTTGACCTACAACATTATAGAAGTTTGCACCTGTTATATCCATCTTGTTAACAAATGCAATTCTTGGTACGTTGTACTTGTCTGCTTGACGCCAAACTGTCTCAGACTGAGGTTCAACCCCACCCTTTGCACAGAAAACTCCAACAGCACTATCTAATACACGTAATGAACGTTCAACTTCAACAGTGAAGTCAACATGCCCAGGTGTATCAATGATATTAATACGATACTCAGGAGCTCCTGGTATCTTTTTAGTTTGGAATTCTTGTGTCCAATGACAAGTTGTAGCGGCTGAAGTTATAGTAATACCTCTTTCTTGTTCCTGCTCCATCCAGTCCATTGTAGCATTACCTTCATGAGTATTACCAACTTTATAATTTACACCAGTATAAAACAATATACGTTCTGATAAGGTAGTCTTACCAGCATCGATATGCGCCATTATACCAATGTTTCTTGTTCTTTCTAACGGATATTCTCTTCCAGCCAAGGAAAATTCCTCCTTATATCTTGTGGTGTCTAAATATAAAACTTAGACATTGTTTACATTACTATAACAAGGTTTCGAAAAATCGAAACCCTATATTGGTTATTACCAGCGATAATGCGCGAATGCTTTATTAGATTCAGCCATTCTGTGCATTTCTTCTTTACGCTTAACAGCTCCGCCTGTATTGTTAGCAGCATCCATTATTTCACCAGCTAGACGATCAATCATAGTCTTTTCTCCTCTTTTACGAGAAAATTGTGTCATCCAACGTAGTGCCAATGTTTGTCTTCTTTCAGGTCTTACTTCTACAGGTACTTGATAAGTTGCACCACCTACACGTCTACCTTTTACTTCTAGTGCAGGCATAATATTGTTCATTGCTTCTTCAAAAACGTCCATGGCATCTTTACCAGTTTTTTCAGCTATTTTTTCAAAAGCTCCGTATACAATGTTTTGTGCAATACCTTTCTTACCATCTAACATAATGTTATTGATAAGCTTTGTAACGACTTTACTGTTATATACAGGATCAGCTAATACATCTCTTTTTTGTATATGTCCTTTACGTGGCACGTCTCTTCCCTCCTTAATCATGCTTATTGTTCTACAATAAGGTTCACTTTAAATCATCGGTACTCACA
>JAAYRG010000123.1 GCA_012518885.1 Clostridiales bacterium
GACTTGACCCAAAGGAAAGGGTACGTTTTCGTAATTTAATAAGTGAACTATCAAGAGAAAAAATTGTTATATTATCAACCCACATAGTTAATGATGTTGCATACATCGCTAACGAAATCTTACTTATGAAAAAGGGACAACTAATTCACAAGGGAACACAAAAAGAATTACTCTCTAATATTGATGGTAAGGTATGGGAATGTAATTTACCACAAGACCAAGCTAAAAAAATAGAAGATAAATGTACTGTTATTAATGCTAGCTACACTGATAAACAAGTACAATTGCGAATTGTAGCAGATGTTTGTCCTGTAGATGGTGCACTTAAGGTTGAAGCCAATCTTGAAGATTTATATCTATATTACTTTGGCGAGGAGGGTGGCTTAATTGATTAGATTTGAGCTATATAAAATATTCACTAAAAGGCTTTTCTCGATTGGACTTGTCCTAGTCTTGTTTATTTCTTTTATAATGTTCAAAATGCGAACACCTAATGGAGAACTATATAATTACGTAACACCAAAAAGGCTTGATGACTCAGGAGATATCATTTTAGAACATGAATATAATTATGAACAACCAATAGCAACAACATACCGCGAGAGGGTTCGTGAAATAAAGAAAACTACTGCTCCATTTGTAGGAAAGGAATTAAATAATAAGTTAATTGAGGATATGTGGCGTGCATATTACAATAGTGATACCCCAGTTCTATATAATAGTTTAGATGAGACACCATTTGATGGATTTTTATATCATTTTATTGATTTTGATACTCCAGAATATCTAGAAAGTAAGGGCTATGGTTCTAAAGAATATGTATCTTTCATTAGCAGCTGGTCTATTATTAGTCATTACCCTAGGAGGAACGGTATTTAGTGGAGAATATCGCTACCGAATGGTAGGCCAGATGTTAACAACTAAGAATGGCAGACAAAATCTATTCGCTGCAAAAATAGTTGCCACACTAATAGTTACAGTTCTAATTTATGTAATAATATGGATATTTAATATATTTTTGTGTGGTTCAATATTTGGGTTGGAGGGTTTTGAAACTAATATGACCTTTATTGGAGCATCACGATTCTACTTTCATGCTGATCTTTCTGATACTATAGGTGGACTTGTTCTTCGTTATGGTATTGTAGGTTTAGTTGTCTATAGTGCAGTTTCATTAATTACCATAGTGTTTTCAAGTTTGTTTGAAAATGAATTAAATAGTACTATCCTAGCAGCTTTAATTTTTATGGCTCCAGCATTACTTATTTCTAGTTTCATCACAATGTTTCCAGAAAAAATGATTAATTTCTTACGAGTGTTACCACCAAATATTTTTCAAATCCGCCAAACTAGTACTAATGCTGAATGGACTTGGACTACACATCAAATTGGTGACCTACCATTTTGGCTCATAATAATTATTGCCTATACAGCTTTTGCTTTTATAGGGATGATTTTCCTAATGTTTAGAGCAAAATTTTTACAAGACAAGTAAAATATAAATTCTTATTGTAGTTAATAATACCCCACCCATATAAAGATATGCCTCTAATAAGTTAAACTTTATCGAGGGCACATCATTATATGGGTGGGGTATTATTATATATCCTTTTTATAATTTTTAATTCATAATTAAGGCTTACAGATGCCACAAGGATCATAACCTTGACTAATTATTTCGTCTCTACTAAGGTTTGATTCTTGCTTGTTCTTATCACTCATTCTTTTTACACTAGAACAACTTGGGTAGTGAAACTTTTTAGTATTGGTATTAAGTATATAATTGCTAGTAACTGGATTAACTACTTTTTCATCCTTTGGAGGATTAGTTGGTGCCACAGTGCTTTCTACAACTTGGGTTGTTTCTTCAGTAGTTGGAGATGTTGTCTCTTTTGCTTGTGTTTCTGGCTGCTTAGTAACTCCCGGTGTCGGTTTTGTTTCTTTTGAGGCTGGTCCAAGGGTATCTACATCCCTATTCCTAGCAGTAGTATAGGATACACTCCTTCCATCGCTAGTGAAAATAATATCCCCCTGCATATCTGTTCTTAGAACTTTAACATCAGCATCTCGTAGCTTACTTAGGACTTCTTCAGTTGGGTGACCGTAAGAGTTATTCTTACCTACTGATATAACCCCATACTTTGGCATAATAGCCCTTAAGAATGGATAGGTCGTAGAAGTATCACTACCATGGTGGCCAACATGTAAAACTGTACTTGATAAATTTGCACCAGAGTCTAGAAGGGCCTGTTCTGCCTCCCTTTCTGCATCTCCTGTGAATAAGAAGGATGTATCTCCATAAGTAACCTTAAGAACAATAGAATCATTATTTGCATCATTAAACTTCTTTCTACCACTCAAAATCTCAACAGTAGCACTTCCTAATTTAAACTTATCAGAAGCCTTTGGAACTGTAATACTTACATTTTGCTCATTTAAGTATTTAACAAAATTATCAAAAGCCTTACTATCATAAGAAGTAGCTGATGAAAAGGCTTTTCCTACTGTTGCATAATTAAGAGCACCAGCTAGACCACCTACATGGTCAGCATGGGGATGGGTGTTTACCATATAGTCTATATGTTTTATATTATGTTTCTTAAGGTAAGTATAGATAAGGTTTGAATCTCCAGGATTTCCACCATCTATTAACATTACTTGTCCATCACATATTAGCAGACTTGCATCTCCCTGACCAACGTCAATAAAATGCACTTCAAGTTTACCACTTGGACTACTATTGTCTTGATTGTCTTTAGTAGATTCTTTTGTAGTCTCCTCTATCTTATCCCTATCATCATCCTTGCTATCAGATTCATCGTCTTCACTAGTAACTACTTCTTCACTTTCAGCCGTCTCTTTTGACTCTTCAGATTTAGTCTCTTCAACTAGGGACTCTTGTGTTGGGGTATCCTCTTCCTTAGAAGTATCTTCAGCCTTACTTGTCTCCTTACTAGTAGCATCTTCATCTTCTACAATTAGCTGCCCCTCTGTTTGGGCATAATCTGTAGGAGAAGAAATCGATATACCTATAATCGCTATTCCTAGTGATACCACTAAAGGAAGTAAAGATTTCTTAAGTGGTAAGGATTTTTTTCTATCCTTAAATACTCCTATTGTATAAAAGAATATAAAGGGCATAGATAAAAAGAATAAACCCAATCCTACATCTGTAAATAGGCCTATTAAAAAAAACACATAATATATAAGCGCTATTATTTTTTTATACTTTTTGTCTGACCTAAAACCTGGTATAAACTTTAGTATGTCTTGCAAAGTAAAACCTCCTTTAAAAAAGACAAGGGGATAGAACCTTTGCCTTATTGTATGTTATAAAATAAATAATTAGTCTTCAACTTATGATTATACCATATTATAATAATAATTAATAAGATTTTATTAATGGATATTTTAATCCATATTTTCACAGTATTCAAATTGAATTCTTATTATCACTAATATATAATTAGATTAAATAATCGTATTTCTTCTCTATTCATAATACTAAAGGAGATACCTATGCCAAGATATGCAAGTAAAGAAAGAAAGTATATAGAAGATACCTTTAATTGGCTCCACAATCATCCTGAAGTTGGATTAGAAACAATCGAAACAGGTATATTTGTGGCAGAAAGCTTAAGGTCCTTTGGCTATGAAGTCATACAAAATGTCGGTGGACATGGTGTAATTGGAATATGGGATACAGGCCTAACTGGTCCTTTATTTGCGCTTAGAGCAGATATGGATGCCCTCTTATTCGAAGTAAATGGAGAGCATATAGCCTATCATGCTTGTGGCCATGATGCCCATTCTACGATCTTACTAACAACTGCCAAAATACTTAAGGAAAAGGACCTAGTCAAGAAAGGAAAGCTAGTGCTAATCTTCCAACCTTCAGAAGAAGATTTTCGAGGAGCCATGTCTATGATAAACACTGGCCTTCTAGATGATATAGAAGAATTAATTGGTATTCATATAACACCTAAGGGAGTCTTAAGTGTAGGGGAGGCATGCCCTGCTGTCTACCTTGGTGCTTGTACTACTTTAGTTGCAAAAATAACGGGAATGAATGCTCATGCATCCACTCCCCATTTAGGAATCAATGCTTCTGAAATTGCATCCCTGCTTGTCTCCGCAGTTAATTGTATACACATGGACCCTAATATACCCCATTCATGTAAAGTGACAACAATAAAAACATCTACCTCAAGTCATAACGTAATCCCTGATAAGGCTACTCTTTACTGGGATATCAGGACTCAGACCAATGCCTTATCAGATGAGTTACAAACCAAAATTAAAACTGTCATAACTGCTATATGTAAAGCCTTTGGTGCTAAGGTAGAGATAAAAACCCACGGCTCCTTGGCTTCTCTTCACAACGATGATACGATTGAACTTGCAAAAGAAGTTATTACTGAACTACTAGGAGAAGCTGCCCCTAGTAGAATAGAATCTGCAAGTGATGACTTTAACTACTATAGTAATGAACTAGGAATCAAAACAACATATATTAATATTGGTGCTAAAGCAAGTCCTAACTTGCATGTTTATGGAATGGAATTTGACCATAAGGCTATGGAGATAGGGACGGATATTTTTATAGGCTGTACTGTGAAACGGTTGGGATAGAGTACCTGTCTTATCCTAGACCATAGTTTCTTTATTTTAACATATAACTATTATTTAAGATGTGAGTATTATATAAAAACAATGCATCCTGATAATCAGAAAAGTCAACATGGCTATCTAATAAGTCTGTGGACATATAACGTAGGTCAACCAATGTTATCTTTGCATATTGCTCTAGCATAAGTGGTGCAATACTACTTCCAAAGGAGTCTCTAAAAAGGATTAGATTCCTATTTGACTTTGATTTGCTATTGCTAATTGTAAGAATTGACTTGGGACCTGATAAAAACAGGTCATAGGAATCAATTGTAGAAAACCGTTCTTTATCATATACCTCACTATATGTTTTATCAATATGATCATACACTAGGGCTTCTTCAATATTACTATTTGTTAGATAAATTAAACTATCAGGCTTAACCCTAACTGCTGCCTGGCCATAATAAGAGCCATAAAAGGGGAAAAGGCTATTTTCTTTATAAGAAGTCTGGTCTTTATTAACACCTAACCCCATCTTATCCATAATTAGCCTAGCCACATCTACTAACTCTTCCTGCCTCCAGTGGATATCTGTATTATAATAGTCATCTATGTCTAAGACCTCAAACAAATTAATATATTGTATGGAAGATAACCTTTCTTTCATTAGTTCTTCTAATCTATCATAATCCATAGAAGGATAGCCATTTTCTTTTGCCACAAAGTAGTTTTTATCAGGTATTATAGCGTAACTTACATTTACACCTTCTAGATATTTATCATTCACTTCATTTATCTTATTTGCACCATTAATAATTGACTTTTCATTTAAAGGATATTCTAACTTATAAATCTTATTATTAATCAAATATATACTATTATTATCCTTTTGATTAAAGACTGTAAATGTCATAAATGCCTTTATTTCTCTAAAATTATCTCTTAGAACAAACTGATCAAGGAAGTATTTTTCATAACTCTCAAATAAGTCTCCACTTAAGAGTTTTCTGTTAGAAAATTCAGGTGTTTTTGCAAGCTTTCTTCTCTCACTATAGGATACCTCCCTATCTGGAGTTATTATGTTAGCCAACATAAGTCCATAGATTAATAGAAAAAATACAACTATAATTCCTATATTTTTGCTCTTATTCTTCATATCTAAACTTTAGCCTTTCATTAAAAACGAAAATATAAAAAAGGATTAAATGACCCATCTATTAAGTAACCTGTTATAACTAACATCATAAAGACTATTACGACAGGATGGATAATATTTATTACATTGCCTAGCTTTTTATTTTGGGATAATCTCTTTATAAGTAGAGAAGTTGTTGGTGTTGCAGCTACTATACCAACTAGGAATACAGTCATATAACTTTTCAAGTAATAAAGAGTTTCAGAATTCCACAATGGCTCATTTTTTAAGGCAAACATTCCACTAAGATAACCTAAAATGTCAGTTATGCTAGTACAATAAAATACTACAAAACTTATTAAAATAACAATTATTACATAACAATGACTAACTATGCTAGGTAGCCTATCAAGAACCTTGTTTAAAAACCACTTCTCTAAAATTAAGAAAAATGCAAAATACAATCCCCAAATTACAAAGTTCCATTCGGCCCCATGCCAAAAACCTGTTAGAAACCAGACTATAACTATATTTCTTACCCACTTTAGCCTACTTACACGGTTACCGCCCATAGGAATATAAACATAGTCTCTAAACCAGGTACCAAGAGACATATGCCATCTTCTCCAAAACTGGGTAATGCTCTTTGATATATAAGGATAATCAAAGTTCTCTAAAAATTTAAATCCAAACATTCTACCTAACCCAATAGCCATATCACTATAACCAGAAAAATCAAAATAGATTTGTAGAGAATAAGCAAGGGCAAACATCCAGTATAAGAGTACGGACTTCTCCGTAGAATTAGAAAATATCTTACCAAGTTGGCCAAGTGTATTTGCTAATAGTACCTTTTTAGATAAGCCAATTACAAACCTATGAATACCATAAGCAGTATCTTCTATAGAATGGCTCCTACTACTCAATTCTTTCTCTACAGTAGTATACCTAACTATTGGACCAGCAATAAGTTGAGGAAATAAAGATACATATGTTGCAAAATTAAGTAGATTCTTTTGAACCTCAGCATCTCCCCTATAAACATCAATGGTATAAGATAATATTTGAAATGTATAAAAACTAATACCTATAGGTAAAACCTGTCTTACAAGTGAGATATCTCTTTTAAAAATAGAATTGATATTAATAATTAGAAAGTCTATATACTTAAAATAAAGTAGTAGACCGATACTAACTACTACTGATGAAATCATAGCATATTTTGCATATTTAGTATTTCTAGTCCTATGAATTAATAAGCCATGTAGATATCCTGACGTTATAGACACAACCATTAAGATTATATACACTGGCTCCCCATAAAAATAGAAAAACATGCTACTAACTAATAGAACACTATTCTTAAGTTTATTTGGGACTATATAATATAGTCCCAACACTATAGGTAAAAAGTAATACAAGAAACTTATACTGGAAAACAGCATACTTTCTTACCACCCTTATATCTTTTATTTAGGAGTAATAAGCTTATTGCTACATTATTTGCCTAAGGCAAGAAATGCTTCATGTAGATTTTGGGCTTGTTCATCACTCATAACTAGAAAAATAACATCTCCAATACTATCAACTATTACATTTTCTTCAGCTACTCCAACGCATATCCATTTATTAGGGTTAACATTTTCTTTAATTTCATTCTTAATTGCCTCTACATCAGCATCTTTCTTAACCCTTACTAGGACTAATGAATAGGCTCCTGGTTGTATTTGTGGTTCACTTGCTAGGGCTTCCTCATACTCAATATCACTTTTACCTAGATGATATTCAGCATTTTCCTCAGTTACCTCTACTAGCATGGTTCCGGATTCCACATATTCTTTAAAGTTACTATCAAGGTCAGCTGTAGCATATATCTCATTAATTAAGTCTTCTAAGCTGCCATCTAGATTACCAGAATTGCTAGTCTCCTTATCTCCCACTTTTTTAGCACATCCTGTGAAACTAATTACTGCTACAAGTATGATTGTCATTAAAAACAATTTCTTCATTTTAAAACTCTCCTTATTATTTAATATCATTTTGTTTTACAAGGATTAGACGACAAATATTCTTAATCAGTTCCACAAAATTTAAACCATATTTTTAAAATTATCTTATGGAGTATTTGTCTTTAGACTTAGAAGACAGAAAAACGGGGTATTTGTCCCCTCTTATTCCTTGCGTCTTGCGCTGAAATAACAAAGTACAAATACCCCGTCAGTTAAATCTTTTCCTATTTAAACAAAGACCCTATCCAGTCTATTAGTTTATTAAAGAATATCTTAACTTTTTGTAAGAAACTCTGGCCTTCCTCAGATGATAAGTAATCTTTGGCTTTTTTTGCAAACTTCTCAATCTGGTTTGATACTTCACTCCAGTTAATATCCAAATCCTTCATTTTATTGAAGAGGTTAACTAATTTATCTATCAATTCGTCTGATACATTAATATTAAGATTATTAATAACATTAATAATTATATTCCTAACCTCTTCTTCTGTCTGTGGATTCTTATCTGCAATTTCTTGTTTAATCTTATTAATTAATTCGGTTGCTTCTTCTACACCTATTTCTTCACCTAATTCTGCAGTAGTAACCATTTCTTCATTGGCTACCTTCTTAACATCTTCATCAATAACTTCACCTGTAGAAATTTCATGAGCTTTTAGTATACCAGTTAAGGCTGCTGTTCCAGATGCTGGAACTGGTGAAGTAATCTTAATATCTGCATCCTCCACACCTGCTGTTATTAGGGCATTTGTGTAGTATTCTTTGGTGATATAGGTAATTTTATCACTTGTTTGAACGTTTAATCCGCTACCCTTTTTAGTATAGGTAATCATAACAGATGAGATGGCATTAGTACCAATCTTTTCTTTAGGGATTACCCCACCAAGGTACTCGTGCTCTTCTGCATTGGTTGTATAAATAATCTCTGCATCTTCTGGTGCATCAAATTCTTTAAGTATTGCCTCTTTTCTCTCTTCTGTTAGGTTTGCACCTAGAGATATTATTACATTACCAGTTATTTCGTCAGCATAAACATTCTTAGGGCCCAAGCTAATTAGCATAACAAATAATAAAGCAAAGCTAAGTATTTTTCTTCTCATAATTCTCCTCCTAAAACTATTAATTTGCTACTTCTAGTTTTAAATCACCGTCTTTTATCCAACCTTTTCGTCTCATGTAAGTACCTATAATTGGAGTTAGGACAGCTGGTATTATAATATATAAGACCAATACTCCTATTATTACTCTAGTTCCACTACCCATTGTGTTAAATGTTTCAATTATTCCAACTAATCCACTTGTACCCATTCCGGCACCTGCAGGACTATTCTCCATTTTAAACAATATGGTTGCCAAAGGACCTGTTATTGCAGAAACTATCACTGGTGGTATCCAGCATCTCGGATTTTTGACCAGGTTTGGAATTTGTAGCATTGAAGTACCAAGTCCCTGAGCAGCAACCCCACCCCAACCATTATCCTTAAAACTTAAGAATGCAAATCCAACCATATGAGCACAACATCCAGCTGTTGCGGCACCAGCTGCAATTCCCCCAAGTCCAAGCATCAAACAAAGGGCTGCACTACTAATTGGAAGGGTCAAGACCATACCTACAACAACTGAAACTATAATTCCCATGAAGAATGGGGCTAACTCTGTTGCATACATAATAAGACTACCCGTTACATTCATAAACCCACCAATAACAGGACCTACTGCTGTACCTACTAAAACTCCTGTAATTATTGTAACCCCTGTGGTTACGATAATATCTATTTTAGTCTCTTTTGACACTAGTTTTCCAAATTCTGCGCCTATTAAGGCTGCAATAAAGGCTCCTGCTGGGCCTCCTAGGGCATTTCCAGCAACACCTGTTACTGTTGAAGAAAACAGCACTAGGGGCGGAGCTTTTAGAGCATTTGCTACAGCTACACCTATGGCAGCACCTGTCATTTGATTTGCTAGAGGCCAAACAGTATCAGTTAAAAAGGAAATGTTAAACTGTTTACCAATTGTATTTAAAATTGTTCCTATTAATAAAGTTGCAAACAAACCTTGAGCCATTTGCCCTAAGGCATCAATAAAATATCTTTGGATAGAAAATTCAATATCTTTTTTCTTTAAAAAGTTTTTTATTTTTATGAACTTACTATTGCCAGTAGGTGCATCCTTACTCATATTTCATCCCTTCCTAGGTCCCATCTTCTTATGCTTGTTTATTGACGTAATCATTGTGTGGATAGCTATTGTTTTTTTAACATAACTTCCTCTACTATCTCCCCATTACCCTTATCTGCTTCTGCATCATTATTATTTTGCCCATTTTCATCCATAACATTAGTGAACTTCAATGCTCCTACATTATCTTCACTATGGAGCATAATAACCTTATCATTTTCGTAAAGCACTGTATTACCAAGGGGTACAATTATTTCACCGCTATTTCTTTGTACCATAACAATAAGTCTATCGGCTTCTATTTCTAAATCTTTGATAAGGCTATTTGCCCACTCATGACCTTTAGGAATAGTAAACTCAATTAACTCATCTCCAGTTTCGTCAAAATATACTTCACCAGCTAATACAATCTTATCTCCTTCTTCAAGAACTACATGTCCTCTTGGAACGATAGTTTTACCATCTCTTTCAATCTTAGCCACAATAAAGTCGAATGTAAGATTTAAGTCCTTGACATAAGTACCTATTAAACTAGAATTCTTATGAATAGTAGTTTCCAGAAAGCCAACATCCGTTTTGTCTTGATAGTCATTAAAAGTTTTTAAAACTGTATCATTAGGATCTAACATATCCCACTTCCTAGACGCTGGTGGCATAAGTGAACCTTGAACTAAGGAAGATATCACACAGATACCAAACACAATATGATAAATATCCATTGATAAATCTGCACCACTATTAACAGCCAAAATAGCAAACGCAATAGCAGCTGCTCCACGAATACCTGCTAGGGAAATAATATTTAATTGATTACGTCTTAGTTTGAATGGTAACATTAGACCATAAACAGATATTGGACGACCTATGATAGTCATAAATACCATTATTGCAGTTGCAACTGGTAGTGCTTTAATAAACTGTGAAGCATTTGATAAAAGTCCCAAGATAAAAAATAGGCCAATCTGCATTATCTGTGAAAAACCATCAAAGAAAAACACAACTTCACGTTTTCCAAAAAACTGTTTGTTTCCAAGATAAATACCAAGAATATATAGTGCTAGGTATCCATTCCCCCCTATTATTGAAGTTGCCGCATACGTAATAAGCATAGCAGCTGCCATAAAAACAGCATATAGGCCTTCTGAATCAATTTTTAAGTTTTTGATTAATTTGCCCATAATAAATGCAATTACAAATCCCATTGCAACTCCTAGGGCTATCTGAGAAATTATAAGAACCGGAATAGATACTTTTGAACCCATAATTATAGCCAGCATAACCATGGTCATTGTGTACGCTGTCGGGTCGTTAGAACCACTTTCAAGTTCAAGTAAAGATGCTGAGTTATACTTAAGATTTAAGTTTTTTGAACGCAATATGTTAGATACACTAGCATAGTCAGTGGAACCAACTATGGAACCTATAAGCATTCCTTCTAACATATTAAAACCTAGGACAAAATGACAAAAAAGTCCTGTAAGTAATGCAGTTGCTATAACACCTAGTGAACTAAGTATAATTGCTTCCTTTGCAACTGGCTTTGCCATACTCCAGTTAGTACCAAAGCCACCATAAAACATTATTACCATCAGTGCAACCGTTGCAAACCCATCTGCAAACTCAAAATTATCAAATTCTAGGCCAAGTGACCCAAAAATCATACCTAATACAATAAATAATAATAACGAAGGCACTCCATGTTTATTTGAAACACGGATTGCAAGAATTGCAAGAATTAAAATAATACCAACAATTAAATAAATCATAAAAAACCCTTTCTTACTAATATTTTTGAAGAAACCTCAGTTACTAATAATTTATATAATAGTAATATTACTTTTCTTCAACCTGTATCAATTTTATCACAAGTTTTGCTAAGGTCAAACAAGTAAAATTATAAATATATTACCAAAATCTAATCTAATATGCTAAAATATAGCTAAGATTAGTACTTAAGTATTACTATAATAAATCCACAAGCAAATGAGGTGTAGTATGAAAAACAATATAAACCAAGATAAAACGGAAGATTCTAAGCATGATGATGTAGAGTTAAATAAAAGAAAGCGTACAGGAATACTTCGTATACTAGCTGGAGGCTACCTAGTATATCTCTTTTATACAAGTGTAATTGAACCCTTATTAAATAACACTTTTGATATGAAGTTACATTTTATCCTTATCTTTATAGCCTATCTTATTATTGGCCTTATTCTTTTAATTGACGGCCTAAGAAAAATAAAAAAATAAAATCATATCACATTTAAAAAGTGTGAAGAATCATCTTGGTGCTACCTATCAAGTAATTATAGGTACCATTATTTGTTTCTTCACACTTTTATTTTTTAAATAATTCCTACCTAGCTGGCTTTAATAACTTGAATATTCCAGTTGCCTCTAGGCTTTTAATAACTAAATATAATAATGTGGCCTCAAAAGGAAGTAAGGCTATATTCTTAATAATCCTAAGTGGTATACTTGCTATTATTCCTTTTCCAATAATAGTGTAGATCCAAAATGTATTTAAAATAAGGTTAACAATTATCATATTAATCATTGAAGCAACAAAAACCCGTGAAAGTTTTAATGGTTTCTTATATAAAATCAAACCAAATATCAAACCTGATAATGCTGCATTAATTGTAAATCCAGGATGGAATGGTCCAGTTGGCTTTATAAAAAAGTTAAGTACATCTATTGTTGCACCGAATATTGAACCAACAAATGGTCCAAATAAATAATATGCAATTCTACTAGGTAAAAAGAAAAAACTGATTTTAAGTGACTCTGTAACGACAATTGTAAAATGACTAAGAACTACTGACATTGCTGCAAGCATAGCAGTTAATGTAATACACCTAGTATTCTTAAGCTCCTTGGCAGACTCTTTAAAAATAGAATTGATTTTTTTCATAAAAAATTACCTCCTTTGCAGATAAACCTTTTACTACAATAAGAGATAAAATCAAAAGAGAATATTTGATTATCTAACTGTAGCAGCGGGATGCGAGTCATGTACCGCAAGTTAAACTTTTCGTCCGGATGTCAACTCCCTGTACAACCAGCACTTAACGCACAAGACCCTACTCTGCTTATTTCTTTCTTTTATTTCGTAGATATAGTATATCATAACTTCAGTTTATTTCAATACTAATCATAAGTTCAAGAAAAAATTTTGCATTTTAAAATCATGGATAATTTTTTGATTTATTCTAATAATAACATACAGGAGGTGATAAAGTGATTGTAAACTTAACGCAAAAAGAAAGAACACTATTGCAAGATCAAAAAAGCCATGAAGAAATATGTATTAAGAAATACGAACAATATGCTAATCTTACTAGTTGTTCTGAACTAAAGAATCTTCTACTAAGTCATGCTGCTAGTGAGAGGTCCCACCTTAGTTCTATTAACCAACTACTAAGTGGACAATTACCTAATGTAGGTTCTCAAGGTGGTAGCCAAGGTGGAGCGTCACAAGGGCAAAGTAGTCAAGGGCAAGCACAAAGCGGTCAAGGACAAGGTGCCCAAAATCAATCTTTAGGAAGTGGTCAAGGACAAGCCAACCAATCCTCGTTAATGGGAGTAACACTAAATCAAGCTAGTCAATCTCAAATTACAGATAAAGACCTTTGTTCAGACCTATTAATGACAGAGAAGTATGTTTCTAACGTATATAATACAGCAATATTTGAATTTACTGACCCACAGGTTAGAGATGTATTAAACCATATCCAAAAAGAAGAACAACAACATGGAGAGTCTATATATAAATACATGGAAAGCAAGGGGTTGTATCAAGCTCAGTAACTAATTAAATATTATATTGATTCATTAACCATTTGATTTAAACTACAAAACCAAAGTAAATAGGCTTCATTAGAACACTATATTATTAACTTCATTTTTATAATAAAATTAAATCCATAAACAAGGAACTGTTCAAAGTGGTACGGTTCCTTGTTTATTATATAATTCTATATCTATTATATTTTTAATCTTTATTCTTACCCTTATTCTTACTGTAAGGCATTAACATTACTATTCTTTTTAATAATAACATTAACTGGTATAGGAAGAAGGTTTTGAATTGCTCTCCAAACAACAACAGCAATAGAAAAATCTATCATACTATGTACTACTGTACCCACTCCCACTAATAATACAACTGAAAATAAATAACCCCTATCATAGTATAGGGCATCTACATTGCCACCTAAGTAAAATAGACTTACTATACCTACTTCACATATACCATGTATTATTGATATAAATAGAGAATATAGGAAGCCACTTAGTTTATTACTTAGAATATTTGACCTCTTGCTTAATATGTAGGATCCTATTCCTGCAAAAACAATATGGGTTAGTGCTCTTAGCACTATGATAATTGGGTAAGCAGCAATCAAAAATCCCACACTTGTGATAATTGCTACTATAATTGCCACAGGAACAGATATAAACATTGCAACAAAAATAGGAACATGACTAGCTAGAGTATATGATGCTGGAGGTATTACATACTTTGGGGCCACCAAAGGAATTAATACTCCTAGTGCACTTAATAAAGCTGCAATAGTCATTGTTTTAACCTTGTTTTGTGATTTCATATTATTACCTTCCTTTTACAGATACTTTACACAACTTAAATTTTTTAGGTGTCTTGTCACCTGTCTTGTCATTATACAGGAACCCATATTTTTTGTCAATAATTTTCTTAATTAAGTATAATAATGTCATGTCAGGAAACAATAATCTTGAGGTGATTAATATGTCATATGTTTCTCCAGCAATTCAAGAAAAATTTGATACTTTATCTCCAGAGCTTAAGTCCTACATTTTAGAAAGGGATGTAACTCTCTATACTATGCAAGACCTAATTAATGAACTTGAATTGATAGTAAGCGAGGCAGAAGAAGAGGAGGGGTAGTCCTAGTCGATTTACTAAAGTAGAAGCTTATAAAAAACAATACTAGATAAACTTCCCAAAGTAATTGTAAAACAAAAATAGCAGCCCTAGACACACAGATAGTTCACAAATACCCTATAGGTTACTTGATACTTCTGATTCTAGATGCTGCTATTTTAGCTCTTATCTATATTAATCTAAATTAATCTATTTAACTCATGTATACTACTTACACCTATTAGTTCAATATTAGCTTTCTTAATATTTTTAATATTTCCTTTTGGAAGTATACATGTCTTAAAGCCCATTTTCTCTGCCTCACTAACCCTTTGTTCTGCCAAATTAACCGCCCTAATCTCTCCAGTAAGACCAATTTCTCCAAAAACAAGCGTCTTACTGTCTAGGGTCCTATTTTTATAACTAGACATAATAGCCATAACTATAGCTAAATCGATAGCAGGTTCATTAATTCTCATTCCTCCTGCAACATTAACATATGCATCCTTATCTGCCATAACTAGACCTAGTCTTTTTTCTAGAACAGCCATAAGTAGGTTTACCCTATTAAAATCGGTTCCTGCTGCAGTTCTTCTTGGCAAGTTGAAATTAGTTGTGGCTACCAAGGCTTGAACTTCAACTAAAATAGGTCTTGTACCTTCTATAGAGGCTGTTACAACAGAACCTGGCTCAGACTCAGGCTTACCCGCTAGCATATACTCTGATGGGTTCCTAACCTCAACTAATCCCTTCTCTTGCATTTCAAATACACCAACCTCATTAGTTGAACCAAACCTATTCTTTACTCCACGAAGTATTCTATAGGTAGCACTTTTATCCCCTTCAATATATAAAACTGTATCTACCATGTGTTCAAGTAGTTTTGGACCAGCAACTGTCCCTTCCTTAGTTACATGGCCTACTATAAATATTGAAATTCCAGTTGACTTAGCAAGTTGCATTAGGGTCATGGTTGTCTCCCTTACTTGACTAACACTACCTGGAGCTGTCCCTACTTCATCCTTAAACATTGTTTGAATGGAGTCAACAATTACTACATCTGGATTCTCATCTTTAATTACATCTACTATAACATCTAGGTTCATCTCACATAGAATTTTTAGGTCACCTTCTAGTTTACCTAATCTATCCGCTCTCATTTTTATTTGTCTTTGAGATTCTTCACCTGAAATATATAAAATCTTATGGCCATCCAAGGCTAATTTCTGACACATCTGAAGTAACAAGGTCGACTTACCTATTCCTGGGTCTCCACCTACTAATACAAGAGAACCAACTACTATACCGCCACCTAATACCCTATCAAATTCTTGAATATTGGTAATAATTCTTTCATCATCGGTAGTTTCAACTTCAGATAGTAATTTGGGCGTAGGACGTAGAGATGGAGAAAGGCCAGACGACATCCTATTCTTAGTTT
This sequence comes from Clostridiales bacterium, assembly GCA_012518885.1. Lineage (GTDB taxonomy): Bacteria > Bacillota > Clostridia > Lachnospirales > Lachnospiraceae > JAAYRG01. Next base: position 16,281 of record JAAYRG010000123.1, read on the forward strand.
TTGGGGCCTCTACTAAAGTATTCCACTCTTTACAAGCTGGACACTGACCTGTCCACTTACTTGTTTCATTCCCACATTCCTTACAAAAAAATACCGTTTTAACTTTTGCCATTATCTATTTTCAGTCCTTCCTTAAGTTTAAAAGTGTATCAAAAAAAAGGAACTATTAGGTAGAAATCTTACTACCAAATAGTTCCTACAACTACGTAAGTTATTTAACTTCTATTACTCTTACATGAGCCTTATTATTACCGTTAAATTCAATATTTAAAACTATCTTTCCACCTAAATTTGTCTTAATCTTACCTACGTTAATGTCATTAATAAATACTTTGTACTGATTATCAGCTTCTAACTCCAAAGTAACCTGTGTATCTTCATATCCTAAAACATCAAAACTAATCTCATTGCCAGAAACATGAAATCTCTCAACTGCTGTTCCAGGAACAGATTCGTAAACTAATGAACCATTACGTTCTAACTTTGTAATCTCTTTAAATGTTTTAACTTTATAAATGTCACCTTGGTACTCGAAATCATCAACTTTTGTTTTTTCTTCTAACTTATAGTTACCAAAACTTATTGATCCATCCTCTTCTTTACGAATCAATTCTTCCACAACAGACATTTTGTTAACCTCCTAGTTTTAAATACTAATTACAACCTCATCCCGTTTAAGTAAATTTGCTTGTAAATAGATTATATCTTATTTAAATATAAATATCCACTTTACTTTTCTATAATTTGATTTTTTTCTACAAAATATAAGAATTATTGGTAATTAAACTTAATTTCTTCACCTTCAAGGGTAATAAGAATGTCAGAACCTTCTTTTATGTTGTTTAAAAGTATCTCATCTGCAAACTTATCCTCTATATTAGTTTGAATAGCTCGGCGAAGTGGTCTTGCACCATAAGTTTGGTCATATCCAACCTTAGCAAGGTGGTCTAGGACTGAATCATCAGCCTTAACCTTAATGCTAAGTTGCTTGCTAGTTCTCTCAAATATTTTATCTAACATTATTCCTACGATTTCTCTTATGTTTTCCTTAGTTAAGGCATGGAATACTATAATCTCATCAATTCTGTTAATGAATTCTGGTCTAAAGATTTTCTTTATTTCACCCATTACACTTTCTTTCATGGAATTATAGTCTTCCTTATTATCTTGTACAGAAGTAAAGCCTAACTTTTTAGGTTGAACTATATTTTGAGCACCAGCATTAGATGTCATAATTATAATTGTGTTTTTAAAACTTACAGTTCTTCCTTGGGAATCGGTTATAATTCCGTCATCTAAAACTTGTAATAGGATATTAAATACATCAGGATGGGCTTTTTCAATTTCGTCAAATAAGATTACAGAATAAGGATTCCTTCTTACTTTTTCACTTAACTGACCGCCTTCTTCATATCCAACATATCCTGGAGGTGAACCGATTAGTTTTGATACACTATGCTTTTCCATATATTCTGACATATCTAGTCTTATCATAGCATTTTCGTTACCAAACATAGCCTCAGCTAAAGCCTTAGATAATTCAGTTTTACCAACTCCTGTAGGACCTAGGAACAAGAATGAACCAGTTGGTCTGTTTGGATCCTTAAGACCTACCCTACCCCTACGAATTGCTTTAGCTACTGCACTTACTGCCTCATCTTGACCTATTACTCTCTCATGAAGAATTTTTTCTAGGTTCTTTAGTCTTTCACTTTCTTCTTCTTCTAGTTTAGTAACTGGAATCTTAGTCCAATCTGAAACTATTTCTGCTATTTCTTCTTCTCCAACTACTAGTTCAGTAGATTGTCTTTCCTTATCTACTTTAGCCTTAATCATATTTATTTGGGCGGTTATTTCTTCTTCTTTTTCTTTTATTTCCCCTGCCCTTTCATAGGCTTCTTCCTTTATTGCTAACTCTTTTTCAGCAGCTAGACGTTCTAGTTCTTCTTCAAGGTCCTTTACCTCTGGAGAGGCTGCGAATGCACTAAGACGAACCTTAGATGCAGCTTCATCCATTAAGTCAATAGCCTTGTCAGGTAAAAACCTGTCACTTATATATCTTGCTGATAGTTTTACAGCCGCCTCTAGGGCTTGGTCTGTTATTGTAACCTTATGGTGGGCCTCATAAGTATCTCTAAGTCCCTTAAGAATTTTAATTGATTCTTCTTCTGTAGGTTCTTCAATAACAACTGGTTGGAAACGACGTTCTAAGGCTGCATCCTTTTCAAAATACTTTCTGTATTCTTCAATAGTTGTAGCACCAATAATTTGGATTTCTCCTCTAGCAAGAGAAGGCTTAAGTATATTAGAAGCGTCAATTGCACCTTCTGCACCACCTGCTCCAATTATTGTATGAATTTCATCAATAAATAATAATACATCTCCAGCTTCCATTACTTCGCTTACAACTTTTTTGATTCTTTCTTCAAACTCACCACGGTACTTAGAACCTGCTACCATACCTGATAAGTCTAGGGTTACAACCCTCTTGTCTTTAATTATCTCAGGTATATTACCTTCGATTATTTTATTAGCAAGACCTTCTGCAATTGCAGTCTTACCAACACCTGGTTCACCAATTAGTATTGGATTGTTCTTAGTTCTCCTACTTAAGATTTGAATTACCCTTTGAATTTCAGAGTCTCTACCTATGACTGGGTCAAGCTTTCCTTCTCTTGCAAGTCCTGTTAAGTCCCTACTATACTGGTCAAGGGTTGGAGTACTACTTTTTCCCTTGCTTTTATTCTTATTAGACATATATTCATTCTTTGCAGTGTGGGCATCAGCTCCAATTGCAGTTAATATATCAACATATACCTTTTGAATATTAACCCCAAGAGAATTGATTAATCTAACTGCAATACAATCAGTTTCTTTTAATAGGGCAAGAAGTATATGTTCTGTACCTATTGCTTGTGATTTAAGACGCATAGCTTCTCTTAGACTTTGTTCTAGAATACGTTTGGACCTAGGGGTAAATCCACCTACTCCAACAGCCTCCATAGTTGAACTTGCTGCTATTAGTTCCTTTACTAATTCTACTATTTTATCCTTATCAACTCCGTTTTTTTCTAAAACTGCCTTAGCTACGCCTTCAACTTCTAAAAGGCCAATTAGCAAATGTTCAGTTCCTACATAATTATGAGAAAGTTCTTTTGCTATATCTTGTGAATAAGCAATTGCTTTTGATGCGCTTTCAGTAAATTTATAATTCATATTAACCTCCTTGTACTTTCGCTCTATTTCAATAGGTCTGGTAAAAGATTACGTATATATTCCGCTCTATACCTATCCCTTTGAGATGAGCTAAATACTTCATTAGCATAATGTTGTAAGTTTCCTGGTTGTGTTCTTACCATGAGTTCATATATATTACAGTCTTTTTCTAGCTTGATTAGGTTTGTATCTACCCCTAATTTAAGTTGAGCTAGTAGGGTTAGGGCATCATTTGATGTTAACTGCCTTGCATATCTCAAAACTCCATATGAACGATATATCCTATCTTCAACTTGATGAAAATTCTTTTTAATATAATTTTCTCTTTGTTCTCTCTCTTGTGTTACTACTTGCTCAACAATTTCATTAAGTCCTGCAATTATTTCTTCTTCAGTCCTACCTAAAGTCTTTTGATTAGATATCTGATAAAGATAACCAATTGTCTTGGTTCCTTCACCATAAGTACCACGAAGGGTTATTCCATACTTACTTAGTTCTTCAGCTATCTTAGTAATGCTATTAGTAAGGGTTAGAGCTGGGAGAAATAACATATAAGATGCCCTTATCCCTGTTCCTAAATTAGTTGGACAAGAAGTTAAATAACCATACTTGTCATGAAATGCATAACTTAGTTTTTCACTTAATATATCATCAACCCTATTGGCAGTGATAAAAGCTTCATTAATATTCATTCCATTTGTTATAGATTGTATTCTTAAATGGTCTTCTTCATTAACCATAATGCTAATCTTTTCATCATCAGATAGTAATAGTCCTGCACTTTGTTTCTTTTGAATAAGTTGTGGACTCACTACATGACGCTCTACCATAGCATTCTTTTCATTTTCTTTTATACTACTTAAGGTATACCCATTAATATTTCTAGATAGTCTATCTTCTAAAAAAGGAATAGTTCCTATTACTTCATCTATTAACTTAGTTGCCTCTTCTTGGGAGAGTTTTTGAGAAAAAGGATAATTTGTTAAATTTCTAGCTAGACGAATCCTACTAGATATTACAACATCATTGTTTTTTGCATTATTATACCTATTCATTCTTATCCCCTTCTCCCTTCTATATTTCTTGCTCTTTATTAATATTTTCTTCCTGGTCTTTTGTCTTTTTTAATTCACGAATTTGGTCTCTTAACCTTGCAGCTTCTTCATATTCTTCCATCTCTACTGCCTTGTTTAACCTATCTCTTAGCTTAGATATTAGAATATCTATATTCTCATTATCATTACTTAAACCACTATCCTTTTTATCCTTAAAGCTTCCTGTATGACTTAGAAGTTGGTCTATGCTACTAATGTAATTGATTGGTTTTTTCCCTACGTGGACATTAGACCCATGGATTCTTTTTAAGCTACTGTCAATTTCTGAACTAAAACTACTAATACAATTACTACATCCAAACTTACCCTTTTTCAAAAATTCCTTGTAGGTCATCCCACATTTGTCACAGGATAAGTCCTCATTTCCATAATGATTTGCTCCAGCATATACATTATGATATCCAAGTACAGTTGACAATAAGTTACCAAGGGAAAATTCTTGGTCTTTAAAGGGTGAATACATACCAAAGGACGCTGCTCCTAGTTTACTGGCACACTCTTGGCATAAATGTTGTTCTGTATGATATCCATTAATCGTCTCAGTATAATATACTGTAGCTTCATTTTTATGGCAATTATCACATAACATTAAGTATTGCCTCCTTTCAAGTGTCTATTCTTCGAGCATCTTAAAATCGCTATATACTTTTTTTACAATTTCATGGACATCATTAGCAGAAACACCTTTACAAGCTGCCTTTGCTAAAAGTATCCTCATCTCATCATAAAGTTCTTCTAACGCTTCATACTTATCTGCTCGAACAGAAATAACTGCTCCCTTACGTCTATCTACCTTTAAGTATCCTTCTTGCTTTAGTATGGAATAAGCCTTGTTAACAGTATGCATATTAATACCAATTGCTTCAGCCATCTGTCTTACGGAAGGTAGATTATCCCCTTCCTTAATCTTATCATTAGCTATTCCATATATGATTTGATTACACAGTTGAATATAATATGCTTCATTACTATCAAAATCAATTCTAATAACCAAATCACCACCTCCTAGTCATTCGATTTGACTTGTAAGAATCGTAATAATATATACACCTTGTATAAATAATATATTACATAAAACCCATATAAGTGATAGATTAAACACTCGTTATACGAATTCTACCTGTTCTATATTTAATATAACAAAATAAAAATAATAAGTCAACATTTTTTTATTGCCTTATTATTTTGCCTCCTTAAAGATAAAATATTTAATTATTACTAATACTCCATAAAAAACTACCCCCATAAGGTAGATTTACTTTATCTAACTTATAGGGGTAGATTATTCTTATATAGTCTTTTTAAAATATATTTTGTTATGCCTAGCCTAGGTCCTTACCTATATCAGTACGCATGTATTTACCTTGAAAATCAATTAATTCAGTAGCTTTATATGCCTTGTCTCTTGCATCTGCTAAGTCTTTACCAAGGGCTGTTACTCCTAGAACACGACCTCCATTAGTTACAATGTCGCCACCTTGGTCTTTAGTTCCAGCATGGAATACAAAGCTTTCTTCTTTACCCTTAAACTTATCAAGACCAGTAATCTTATAACCAGTGTCATACTTAAGAGGGTAGCCTTCTGAAGCTAGAATTACACAAACAGCAGCATTGTCTTCAAATTCTAGTTGGATATCTGATAGTTTTCCCTCTACACAAGCCTTGATAACTTCTATAATATCATTTTTCATTCTAGGTAATACAACCTGGGCCTCTGGGTCTCCAAAGCGAACATTATACTCTAATACCTTTGGTCCATCACTTGTTAACATAAGTCCAAAGAAAAGTATCCCAACAAACTCTCTGCCTTCCATTTTCATTGCATCAACAGTAGCTTGGTATATATACTTGTGGCAAAATTCGTCTACTTCCTTAGTGTAATAAGGACTTGGAGAAAATGTACCCATTCCTCCAGTATTTAGGCCCTCATCATTATCATATATACGTTTATGGTCCTGGGCACTAGTCATAGCCTTAACCGTCTTTCCATCACAAAAGGCTAAGACAGATACTTCCTTACCTACAAGAAATTCTTCAATAACTAGAGTATCACCTGCACTACCAAACTGTTTATCTAGCATTATTGATTTAATTCCATCTAGGGCCTCTTCCTTGGTCTCGCATATAAGAACACCCTTTCCAAGGCATAAACCATCTGCTTTTAAAACGATTGGAAACTTACACTTATTAATATAAGCCATTGCCTCATCTGCATCTGTAAATGTATCGTACTCTGCACTAGGAATATTGTATTTTTTCATAAGGTCCTTAGAAAAGGCTTTTGACCCTTCAAGTATAGCAGCCTCTTTCCTAGGTCCAAATACAGCTAAACCTCTTGCCTCAAATACATCTACTATTCCATTTACCAAAGGCTCGTCCATGCCTATGATTGTTAGGTCAATTTTCTCTTTCTCTGCAAAGTCTGCAAGGCCATCAAAATCACTTGTTTTTATAGGTATACACTTAGCAAACTCAGCTATCCCTGCATTACCTGGTGCACAATATATTTCATCTACTAATTTACTTTTGGAAACCTTCCATGCTATAACATGTTCTCTTCCACCAGAACCTACTATTAAAACCTTCATGTTCTCTTGTATGATGCATCTTAAGATAAACGCACCATTACTCTCCTTTCATTTACCCTTATTTTATCATTAGCAATAAGGTCAATCGCCTGAGGTAAAATTACCCATTCAGCTTCTTCCATAACTCTTTTTTGAAGAGTATCTGGAGTGTCATTATCCTTAACCGTTACAGCCTTTTGCAATATAATCGGACCTGTATCTGTACCCTCATCTACAAAGTGAACAGTTGCACCTGTTACCTTACACCCACGGTCTAGTACTCCTTGGTGTACCTTTAGTCCATAATAGCCTTTGCCTGAGAAAGCAGGAATTAGGGAAGGATGAACATTAATTATACGGTTCGGGTACCTATCTATAATTCTCTTTGGAATGATGGCTAGGTAGCCTGCAAGGACTATTAAGTCAATATTCATAGATTCTAAAAGTTCTATTAAGTCATTACAGTAATAATCAGTATTATCATATTCATTACATGTTAAGACCCTTGCTGGAATATTGTGCTTTTTAGCCCTTTCCAAGGCGTAAACATCCCTTTTATTACTTAGAACTAGTCCTATTTTAGTATTTGTAATATTACCAGATTCTATATTATCTATAATTGCTTGTAGGTTTGTACCACCACCTGATACAAAGACCGCTATATTTAACATAAAGTTACACCTTTTTCTCCTGCTATAACCTCACCTATTACATAGGCAGTCTCTCCTGCATTTCTAATTGCCTCTAAAGTTTTATCGGCGTCAGAAGAGTCTACAACAAGCATCATACCGATTCCCATATTAAAGGTGTTATACATTGCCTCTTCCTTAATAGCTCCGTCCTTAGATAACATCTTAAAAATAGGAGGAATCTCATAACTATCTTTTTGTACCTTAGCATGCATTCCATCAGGTAACATTCTTGGAACATTTTCATAGAAACCGCCACCTGTAATATGACCACATGCCTTGATATTAACATTAGCATTTTTTACTGCCTTTATGGCATTAACATATATCTTAGTAGGATTAATTAATGTCTCACCTAGGCTTGCACCTAATGATTCATAATAAACATCTAGGGCTTCTTTCTTCATATTAAAGACCCTACGTACAAGAGAATATCCATTACTATGTATTCCTGATGAAGAAATACCAATAATAAGGTCTCCATTTCTTACTTGTCTTCCGTCGATGATATCCTCCTCATCAACAATTCCAACTGCAAAACCAGCTAGGTCATATTCATCAACACCATAAAAGCCTGGCATTTCAGCAGTCTCTCCACC
>JAAYRG010000124.1 GCA_012518885.1 Clostridiales bacterium
AGGATAACTAGTTATTTAATAAATTTGAGTACAAGTCTGCATATAGTTTTGCAGATTTTTCCCATGAAAAGTCTTTGGTCATAGCTTGTTTAACTAAGTTATTCCACTCTTCTTTATCTTCGTAGACTGTTTTTGCATACCAAATGCAATCCCATAACTCATCAGCATTATAGTTACTAAATGAGAAACCTGTGCCTTCTCCTAAGTACTTATTATAAGGAGTTACAGTATCCTTTAGTCCGCCGGTTTCTCTTACAATTGGTAGAGTTCCATATCTCATGCTAATAAGTTGACTTAGACCACAAGGTTCAAACAATGATGGCATTAAGAAGGCATCGCTAGCAGCATATATCTTATGGGCAAGCTCATTAGAGAAGGTAATATTAGCAGATACTTTATCTGGATTATTATTAGCATAATTCTTGAACATGTTTTCGTACTTTGGATCCCCAGTTCCTAATATAACTAACTGTATGTCATGGTCTAAGAATCTATTCATTATGTAAGCAATTAGGTCTAAGCCCTTTTGATCTGTAAGTCTAGAAACAAGACCAACCATAAAGGTCGTTTCACTAACTGGCAGGTTAAGAAGTTTTTGAAGGGCTAGCTTGTTTTCTTTCTTTTTAGTAGAGAAGTTATCAATGTTATACTTTACAAAAAGTAGATCATCATTAGCAGGGTCGTAAAGCTTGTAATCTATTCCATTAATTATTCCAGACAAGCTGTTTGACCTAGCCCGTAACAGGCCGTCTAAACCTTCTCCATAATATGCTGTTTGTATTTCATCTTTATAGGTTTCGCTAACAGTTGTAACATGGTCAGCATAAACTATTCCGCCCTTTAGGAGGTTGGCATCATTCTTATATTCTAGTTTGTCAGGGGTAAATACATATTCAGGTAAGCCTGTGGCATCTTGGCTTTCGCTTAGGCCCCAGATTCCCTGATATTTTAGATTGTGAATTGTCATGATAGTTTTAATGCCGCGATAAAACTGGTCGTGTTGGAATTGTACGTTTAAGTAGACAGGTATAAGTCCTGTTTGCCAGTCATTACAGTGAATAAGGTCTGGTCTAAAGTCTAGGTGGGGTAAAACTGATAGAACTGCCTTGCTAAAGAATGCAAACTTTTCAATATCATGATGGATGTAACTATATATGTTTTGTCCACCAAAATAAAACTCATCATCAATAAAATAGAATATTACTCCATTATAATCAAGTTTAAATATTCCGCAGTACTTATTCCGCCAGCCTAAGGAAACATTAATGTGTGTGATAAAGTCCATTTGGTCAGTATATTCCTTGGGTATGGAACCATATTTTGGCATAATAACCCTAACATCATAATGTTCTTTGTCAAAAGCATATGGAAGTGAACCTATTACATCTGCTAGGCCTCCGGTTTTTGCGAATGGAACAGCTTCGGATGATGCTAATAATATGCGTTTCATACAAATCCCTCCTATATTAAAATATAAAGTCTACATACTTAAGCCTATTTAATGTTATTAATATTAGTAATAATTATGTGCTTGAATAAAGAGTTATTGTCTAATATAATTAAAGAGAAGACAAGATTAGCTAAAATATGTACCTTATACTTAACATAATAGCATATTTTAGCATTAGGCGAAACATATTTGTGTTAAAGATAGCTAAAAAACAACAACATACATTTCACATAATATCCAAAACCCAAGTCTTAAAACATTTTAAAAATCATTTCAAATTTTAAAGCCTTATTCTAAAACTAATATATGAGACATAAGATTATCTGTATTTTGTAATTACGAGATGATAATCATTAATCGATACATTATAACTCTCAACTAGTTTCAACATTTTATCGCACACATACAAATCAGATTTTTCCAAAACTATACTATGGAATGATATTCATAATTAAATACTATTTTACAGGATATAAAGTATTATAAACTCGCTTTGATATTAATAAGGGGGATGTAAAGATGGATGAAAAGCAGAGTTTGAGCCCAGAGATTAGTGACCTTCAAATGTATTTATTTCACGAGGGTACAAACTATTATACATACAAGATGTTAGGGGCTAAGTATATCCCTGCAGCTAAGGACCAGGATGAAGGTTATAGATTTGCTGTGTGGGCCCCTAATGCAGTGGATGTCAGTCTTGTAGGAGACTTTAATGGATGGGAGATAGGTAAACATTCCATGGAGAAACTTAAGGATTCAGGAGGTATATGGTATATATTTATGCCTGGTATGGATTCAGACGAGTTTTATAAGTATGCTATTACAACCAGAGAGGGGGAAGTGTTATTAAAAGCAGACCCGTACGGCTATTGTTTTGAAGTAAGGCCAAGCACTGCATCTGTTACATATAGGTTAGATGACTATGACTGGACTTATTCTAGTAAGGATCAACAAAGTAGCCTAACATCCTTTGAATCTCCAATGTCAATATATGAAGTCCATGTAGGATCCTTTAAGCAACATGAAGATGGTTCCTTACTAACATATAGGGAACTAGCAAAAAAACTTATTCCTTATGTTTTGGATATGGGTTTTACCCATATTGAACTTATGCCTCTTACTGAATATCCTTATGATGACTCTTGGGGATACCAAGTAACAGGTTACTTTGCAGCAACTAGTAGGTATGGTAGTCCTAAAGACTTGATGTACTTTGTTGATAGATGTCATGAGGTGGGTTTAAAGGTAATAATGGACTGGGTACCTGCCCATTTCCCTAAGGACGCCCATGGTTTGGCTAGGTTTGACGGCACACCTTTGTATGAATATGAGAATCCCCGCCTTGGAGAGCATGCTCATTGGGGTACTTTAGTATTTGACTATGGAAAACCAGAAGTTAGGTCTTTTTTGATATCTAGCGCCATATTTTGGTTAGATGTGTTTCGTGTTGATGGACTAAGGGTTGATGCTGTATCATCAATGCTCTACCTTGATTATGGAAGACAAGATGGGGAATGGGTACCTAATAAGTATGGTGGCAATGAGAATCTTGAAGCTATAGAATTTATACAGGAACTAAATAAGGCTGTGTTTGCAAGGTTTCCAGATGCTCTTATGATTGCTGAAGAGTCTACTTCCTTTTCAAAAGTGACAACTCCTGTATATGATGGGGGACTAGGATTTAATTACAAGTGGAACATGGGGTGGATGCATGATTATTTAAGATATTTTCAGATAGACCCATATTTTCGAAAGTATAATCATAACCTTCTAACATTTGTAATGATGTATGCATATTCAGAAAACTTTATCCTACCTCTTTCTCATGACGAGGTAGTACATGGCAAGAAGTCTCTCTTAGATAAGATGTATGGTAGTTATGAAGAGAAATTTGCTACCCTAAGGGCATTTTTTGGAATTATGATGGCCCTTCCAGGTAAGAAACTACTTTTTATGGGTGGCGAAATCGGCCAGTTTATAGAATGGAACTTTAAGAAGGGTTTAGACTGGAACTTACTTGATTATGATAAGCATAGGCAACTACAGACATATGTTAGGGACCTTAATAATACATATAAAAAGTATAAATCCTTATATCAACTAGATACAGTATGGACGGGTTTTGAGTGGATTGAACCTGACGATAGAGCTAATAGTGTTGTAGCGTTCTTAAGAAGGGGAAGACAAAAAGGAGAATTTATTATTATTGTATCTAATTTTACACCTGTTGAGAGAAAAAAATACCCTATAAGAGTACCTACAAAAGGAGAGTATTATGAGCTAATTAGTAGTAATTGGGAAGAGTACGGGGGTGAATCAAAAGAGCTTCTTGTGTATAGGTCGTCTTTAGATATGTTTAAGGGTGAAAAGGCCAATGTAATACACATGGACATTCCGCCCTTATCGACGGTATACCTTAGAAAAAAGGGTAAGAGAAGTAAAATAAAGCCACTAAGGATTCAAAAGTATATTGGAGTATAAGTAATTAATAAGGAGGATGAAAGATGGCGAGAATAGAATGTGTAGCAATGATACTTGCAGGAGGGCAAGGAAGTCGTCTTGGAGTTTTAACAAACGAAGTAGCAAAGCCAGCTGTTCCCTTTGGGGGCAAATATCGTATCATAGATTTTCCGCTTACTAACTGTAGTCACTCAGGTATTTCAACAGTAGGTGTTTTGACTCAATACCAACCCTTGGATTTAAATACCTATATTGGGAATGGAGGTCCATGGGACTTAGATAGAAATAATGGGGGAGTATATGTATTACCTCCCTATGTAAGTATGTCAGAAAACAAATGGTATAAAGGAACGGCCAATGCAATATATCATAATATTCAGTTCATTGAGAAGTTTAACCCCAAGTATGTTTTGGTTCTTTCTGGAGACCACATCTACAAAATGGACTACAGAAAGATGATAGATTTCCATAAGGAGAAGGAGGCAACTGCTACTATAGCAGTTATGTCTGTACCTTGGGAAGAGGCTAGTCGCTTTGGAATAATGGATGCAGATGAAGATGGCAAAATAATTGAATTCCATGAAAAACCAGAGAATCCTATTAGTAATCAAGCTTCTATGGGTATTTATATATTTGACTGGGAGAACCTTAAAATTGTCTTAGAAGAGGATGAGAAGGATGAGAATTCATCTAAGGATTTTGGAAAGGATATAATTCCTAAAATGCTCAGTAATAAGATGCCTATGTATGCATATAGGTTCCAAGGCTACTGGAAGGATGTAGGAACAGTTCATAGTTTATGGGAAGCCAATATGGATATAATTGCTGACCCGCCATTATTCAACCTAAATGACAGTAACTGGAGAATATATTCTAGGAATCCTATTAAGCCTCCACATTATATTTCTAATGATGCAGTTATCACTAATAGTTGCGTGACAGAAGGCTGTAATATATTTGGTGATGTAGACCATTGTGTAATATCTGATGGAGTTACTATTGAAAAGGGTGCAAAGGTTAGGGATAGTGTGATTTTTCCTAATGTACATATATCGTCCGATGCAGTTTTAGAAAAGGTGGTTGTAGGGGAAGGGACAGTTATTGGTAAGGGAGCCGAAATCGGTCTTGAATCAAAAGATGATAATCCTTATGCTTCTCACCTTTGTACTAATGACATAGTTTTGATTAATGGTAATATCAAGATTCCAGATGGAGCTAAGATATACAAAAACTCCATGGTTAGGACTTTTGATATAGGAGGAGGTGATAGGACATGACTAATATGATAGGTTTAATATTATCAGAAAGCTATCTACAGCTTAATGGTCTTACAGATAAACGTTCAGTGGAAGCACTACCAATTGCAGGAAGATATAGGTTGGTTGACTTTATGCTTTCAAATATGGTTAACTCAGATATTACTAGTGTGGGTATTGTAACTAAGACTAAGTATTCATCATTAATGGATCACTTAGGATCAGGTAAAGAGTGGGATCTAAACAGAAAAAATGGTGGTTTGCATATTATACCTCCTTATTCTGGGCGAGGGATACAAGGATTAAGTGAAGGAACTATTGACTTGATAGCATCAGCTTCAAGCTTTATTAGAAGGAGCAAGGAAGACCATATAATATTATCAAAGGGAAATATCGTAGCTAATATTGACTTAAAAGAGGTTGAAAAGTTTCATGAAGAAAATAGTGCAGATATTACCTTGGTATATTATGAGAGTAAGGAAGCCACTAATAGAGATCTTGGTGACCATATTGTTCTTGAAGTTGATGACAATTGTAGAGTAAGGGGTATAGAGATAAGACCAATTAGACCAAAGAGTAGGAATGTATTTATGAATATGGTTCTAATGGGAACAGGTCTACTTCAGTATTCCATAGATGAAGCTTATGCAAGGGGAGACAGGGACTTTATAAGGGATTTATTAATAAAGAACTTATCTAATCTTAAGATTTGTGCCTATAAATTTGAAGGTTACGTTGGATTTGTACATAGTGTTTGTACTTATTACAGTGCTAATGTGGATATGCTAAAAGAAGACGTAAGAAGGGAAATTTTCAATTCAAGTAGACCAATATATACAAAGATAAAAGATCAAGTTCCGGCTAGGTATGGAAGTGAGGCATCTGTACACAATTGTTTAATTGCTGATGGATGTATTATTCAAGGTGATGTTAGGGATAGTATAATTTTTAGGGGAGTAAACATAGGAAAAAATACAAAAGTAAGCAATTGTATTATAATGCAAGACTCAGTAATAGAAGCAGGCTGTGAGTTAAAGCATGTTATATTAGATAAAGAGGTAACTGTAAGAGATGGGGGAAGGTTAATAGGTGACTTAACCCATCCAATGATTATAGATAAGGGTGAAGTAGTATAAAAAAGCCTCCCACCTTCCTATATTGTTAGAGTATATATGAAGGTGGGAGGTGTTTTTTGGTCTAAGTATCTTAAGTAAGATAGCATTCTTTTATAGATTTTTCTAGTGCTAGCAACATTTCGTCTATTTCTGACTTGTTTACATTTAGAGGAGGTAATATTCTAATAGTGTTATTACCAGCTGCTACTAATAGGAGGTGGTTGTTAAAACATGCATCTTGAAACTCTTTAGGGCTTATGGCTAGTTCAAGTCCTAGTAAAAGCCCCATGCCTTTTACAGCTTTTATTAGGGGGTACTTATTCTTTAAGGCGTATAACCTTTCTTTTAGGTAAGCACCCATTGTATTAACATTATCAAGTAAATTAGCTCTAATTATTTCGTCAAGAATAGTTAGGGAGATAGAACAAGCTAGGGGATTACCGCCAAATGTATTACCATGGTCACCAGGTTCAAAGGCCTTAGCAGCCTTTTTGCTAGCAAGACATGCACCTATAGGAAAGCCCCCACCAAGGCCCTTAGCCATGGTTATAATATCAGGAATAATACCAAAACTCTGATAAGCAAAGAGGGTACCAAGTCTTCCTATTCCAGTTTGAACCTCATCAAAAACTAACAAGGCATCATATTTATTACAGAGGTCTCTAGCTGTTTCTAAAAAGTTCTTATCAATGGTAACTATACCACCTTCTCCTTGGATTGGCTCTAGAAAAATGGCACATGTATTTTCGTTAAAGGCATTCTCTAAACTTTTGGTGTCATTAAAATCGACTGCTATGGTACTAGGAACTAAAGGAGAAAAGGCTTCTTTATACTTTGCCTGACCTGTTAATGAGAGTGCTCCCATTGTTCTACCATGAAATGAGTTGTTTGCATATATAATCTCTGTTTTGTTCTGGCCTCCAGAAAGTTTACCATACTTTCTAGCAAGCTTTAAGGCAACCTCATTGGCCTCTGTACCACTGTTGCAAAAGAAGGTCTGGTCTAGGTCACTATATTCTGCTAATTTGCCTGCTAATTTAATCATAGGCTCTGTCCAGAACAAATTGCTAACATGCATTAACTTACTTGCCTGCTTGTTGATGGTTTCTAGGATTTTGAGATTTGCATGACCAAGGCAGTTTACTGCTATGCCTGAAACAAAGTCTAGATACTCCTTACCATTAATATCTTTTACATTAGACCTATAGCCATTGTCGAGAATTAGGTTGAACCTACTATAGGTATTCATTAGATTTTCTTTTGACATAATTAATCATCCCCTTTTTTTATCATAGTTCCAATTCCCTTATTAGTGAATATCTCTAGGAGGAGGCTATGTTCTTTGCGTCCGTCAATTAAGTGAACGCTTTTTGTCCCGCCCTCTAGGGCTTTTACGCAGCATTCTACCTTAGGAAGCATTCCTCCTACAATAACACCCTCTTTAATGTAGTTGTCAATTTCATTGATTTTTATAGTGGATATCAAAGAAGTAGGGTCATTAATATCCCTATATATTCCTTCTACATCTGTCAGCAATATTAGTTTTTCTGCTCTTAGTTCTGAACTAATTGCTGCAGCGACAAGGTCTGCATTAATATTATAGGTATTTCCCTGGCTATCTCCACCAATTGGTGAAATGACAGGAACATGACGTTTTTCAATTAAAGATGATAAAAACTTGGTATTTA
This sequence comes from Clostridiales bacterium, assembly GCA_012518885.1. Taxonomy (GTDB): domain Bacteria; phylum Bacillota; class Clostridia; order Lachnospirales; family Lachnospiraceae; genus JAAYRG01. The sequence continues at coordinate 7,970 of JAAYRG010000124.1, forward strand.
CCTTAGAAACCTCACCTACGTAGCCTAGGTCTATTTTCTTACCATCCTTATATAGGTATTTTTTTTTGGCCTCAACAAGGTTGGCATCTTTTCCGCTTAGACCAACTCCTGTAATGCCTTGCCTACATATATTAGATGTAATTTCCTTGTTTACAAGGCCTGATAAGACCATCTCTGCCACCTTGATAGCTTCTTTAGATGTTATCCGAAGACCGTTAATAAATTCACTTTCTATATTTAAATTTTTAAGGGTTTCAGAAATGTAAGGACCTCCACCATGAACTATGGCTAAGTTTATCCCTACAAGATTTAATAAAGCAATGTCTTCCATAAAGGCATTTTTAGCTTTTTCATTACTCATAATACTCCCGCCAAATTTTATGACAAAGGTCTTCCCTGCGAATTCCTTGATGTAGGGTAGGGCCTCTATTAAAATGGCAACTTTTTGTTCGTTCATATAACATACTCCCTTACTATATTTTATATAATTATACATTAGAATAAATATTTATGCAAGAACATCTTGCTATTTTCCAGGATTAGATGTATAATTATAATAATTTATGAATAACTTGAGAGTGGAGGGAGTATATACAATGATTAAGGTAGGAATTATTGGTGCTACAGGTTATGTTGGCCAACAGTTAGTTGGATTACTTATAAGGCATAAAGAGTGTGAAATTAAATTCATATCATCAAATACTTATAAAGGAGAGCCTTTTTCTAACGTATATGGTCAATACAGAGATATTTTCCAAATGGAATGTATAGATACGGGTAAGGTAAGTGAGCATTTATCTGAGGTAGACCTTGTTTTTATAGCACTACCTCATGGCCTAGCCTTTGAAACAGCTAAACTTTGTAAGGAACTTAATGTAAGGGTAATTGACATGGGAGCTGATTTTAGGTTGAAGGATGTAGATGCTTATAAGGAATGGTATAAACTTGACCATGGGGCTAAGGACTTAAACCAAGAAGCTGTATACGGACTACCAGAAGTGTATAGTAAAGAAATTAAGGATGCCTTTCTAATAGGTAATCCAGGTTGTTATCCAACAGCGAGTATACTAGGTTTAATGCCCTTATTAAAGACTGACTTTATAGATAAGCAATCAATTATCATAGATGCAAAGTCTGGGGTATCTGGGGCAGGAAGAAGTACAAAAATTGATAACTTATTTACTGAAGTGAATGAATCCCTTAAGGCTTATGGTGTAGCAACTCATAGACATACACCTGAGATAGAGCAAGAACTATCTAATGCATCTAATGAGAAAATCACATTATCTTTTACACCTCATTTGGTTCCAATGAATAAGGGGATTTTAGCCACTTCATATGTCAATCTTAAGGAGTTTGTAACACAAAAGGAATTATATGATTTATATAAAGAGGAGTATAAGGATGCCCCCTTTGTTAGAGTTATAGATGACCTACCTCAAACAAGATGGGTTAGGGGGTCTAACTTCTGTGATATTGGAATTAGGGTGGATGAAAGAACAAATAGAATTATTGTGATATCTGCTATTGATAATATGATAAAGGGAGCGGCAGGACAAGGAATTCAAAATATGAATATTATGTTTGGTATTGATGAAAGAACAGGGCTAGATATGTTGCCCATGTTACCTTAGAACAAGTAGGAGGTGGAAAGTGAAAGTTTTACTTAATGAGTTTATAACAGATGTTTCAGGATTTGTTGCTAGTGGAATAAGTGCAGGACTTAAGAAAAGTGGAAAAAAGGACCTTGGAGTTTTGTATTCAACGACCCCAGCTGTTTGTGCAGCAACTATGACTACAAACAAGTCAAAAGCGGCTCCGATATACTTATGTATGGAGAATATGGAATCAGATTATATTCAAGCTATTGTTGTTAATAGTGGTAATGCAAATGCTTGTACAGGGCAAGAGGGTATGGATAATGCATACATCATGGCAGCAGAAACAGCGGCTAGTTTAAATATATCCAAGGAAAGTGTTCTAGTAGCTTCTACAGGTGTTATTGGGGTCCAACTTGATATGGATAAAATTATTCCAGGAATAAGAAAGGCTTGCCATGAATTATCAGATTCTGGTGGTAAGAATATGGCCCAGGCTATATTAACAACGGATACATCTATAAAAACAATTACAGTTGAAACAAGTATTGGAGGAAGAAAAGTTAAGATTAGTGGTATAGCTAAAGGGTCAGGAATGATTCACCCTAATATGGCTACCATGCTTAGCTTTATAGTAACCAATGCTAATATTTCCAAGGCGCATTTAAATGAGTTATTTAAAGAGAGCGTTAAAGACTCTTATAATATGATTTCGGTGGACGGGGATACATCTACTAATGATATGGCTGTTATTTTAGCTAATGGGACTGCGGGGAATCCACCTGTTGAAGAGAGAAAAGAATATACAAGGGCATTTAGGGAGGCCTTAGATTATGTTAATAAAGAGCTAGCTAAGATGATAGCAAAGGATGGTGAAGGTGCTACTAAGTTTATTGAAGTATCTGTAAACAATGCATATACCAAAGAGGACGGAAGAATAATTGCAAGAAGTGTAGTATCTTCTAACCTTGTTAAGGCAGCAATGTTCGGCAGTGATGCTAATTGGGGGAGAATACTTTGTGCTGTAGGTTATGCTAATGCAGAATGTGATATATCAAAAGTGGATATCTCATTTACAAATGGAATAGGAACTGAACAAGTTGTTAAAAACGGTATACCACTTGATTTTAGCGAGGAAAATGCCAAGAAGATACTTTGTGAGTCTAATATTAGAATTGTTATAGATTTAAAAAATGGGGATTATAATGCGACGGCCTGGGGTTGTGACTTAACATATGATTATGTAAGGATCAATGGTGAATATAGAAGCTAGATTAAATAGATAATTTTATACAAGGTATCTATACCAGCTAGGGAGATGCCATAAAGGGAGGAAATATAATATATGGTTTTTAGTTTTAAAGGAAGAAGCTTGCTAACATTAAAGGATTATACAGCAGATGAAATATCATATTTATTAAAGTTAGCTAAAACAGAAAAGGACAATAGTAGAACTGGTATTGTTCAGCAAAGGTTTTTAGGAAAGAACCTAGCCATGTTGTTTGAAAAAAGGTCAACAAGAACAAGATGTGCATTTGAGACTGCCTTTGGAGAAGAAGGTGGAAATCCTGTATTTCTATCAAGTGATGACATACAGCTAGGGGCAAAGGAATCAATAGAAGATACTGCACGTGTCTTTGGTAGGATGTTTGATGCCATTGAGTTTAGAGGGTTTAAACAAGAAACAGTTGAAAAACTAGCAAAGTATTCTGGGGTACCGGTATATAATGGGTTAACTGACCTTTATCATCCAACCCAGATTCTAGCGGACTTTTTAACTATATGGGAAGAGTTTGGAACCTTAAAGGGTATTAAACTAGTTTATGTTGGCGATGGAAGGAACAATGTGGCTAACTCCTTATTAATAGGTAGTGGGAAGATGGGACTTAATTTTAGTATAGTAGCACCTAAGGAATTATGGCCTGATGAGAACTTAGTAAATTATGCTAGGGAATGTTGTAAAGTCTCTAATGGGTCTATAACAGTGACAGATGATGTTAAAGAGGGTGTAAAGGGTGCCCAGGCTATTTATACAGATGTATGGGTTTCTATGGGTGAAGAGAGTAAGAAGGATAAAAGGATAAAACTTTTATCTCCCTATCAAGTTAATCAAGAACTTATGGATGCAACAGGTAATAAAGATACTATATTCTTACATTGCCTACCAGCTGTAAAAGACATGGAAGTAACATATGATGTTATAGAAGGGGCAAGGTCTAGAGTATGGGATGAGGCAGAAAATAGAAAACATACTATTAAGGCTATTATGCTTGCTACAATTTAAGAAAGTCTTTAATATTAATAAAAAGAAGTGACTTAAAGAGATGAATTAATTTCTCACAAAGTCACTTCTTTTTATATTTTCATATAGGATAATGGAATAATTAGTTTTATATCAACATACTATGTTTGTACATACACCTAACCAACTATACATAATAAATAAAATTAAGGCAATTAATTATGCATGTATATAAAAATACGACATGTATCGAATTAGACTTGTAAATAAAGAGTGCATAATCTATAATAAGCAGGTGTATAGGAAGAGGAAATTGTATAAATCCTACACAAAATCACATCACACATATATTAAGGAGGAATTAAGTATGACAGGTTTACCTTTAATCATTGTTTTTGTTATTGCTATTGTTGTTATGGTCGTTGCAATTTCTAAGTTTAAGGTTCATCCATTCATCTCAATAATGCTTATCTCGCTTATTTTTGCGATTGTAGCAGGAATACCACTAGTTGAGATTCCCAATGTCATTGGAACTGGTTTTAGTAATACCTTTAAGAGTATTGGTATAGTTATTATACTTGGAGCCTTAATTGGTACCCTACTTGAAAAGACCGGAGCTGCTCTTAAGATGGCAGATGTGGTTGTTAGATTAGTAGGTAAGAAGAACCCTGAGATGGCCTTGTTAATAATGGGTTGGATAGTTTCTATACCAGTTTTTTGTGATAGTGGATTTGTAATTCTTAATCCAATTCGTAAGGCTCTTGTAAAGCGTACAGGTAAGTCTGCCGTTGCTACTACAATGGCCCTTTCATTAGGTTTGTATATATCTCACGTTTTTATCCCACCAACACCTGGTCCAATTGCAGCTGCTAATACCCTCTATGAAGGAATTGGACAAGATGCTAATCTTTTACTTGTTATTGGATACGGAGTGATTTGTTCTATACTTCCTCTTATAGTTGCTTACCTATTTTCTATATATATAGGTAAAAAAGTAAAGACTAAAGTAGAATTAGGGTTAGAAGAAGACGAAGCTGTTGCTTCATATGAAGAACTTGTAGCTAGCTACGGTAAGCTACCAAGTGGTGTTGCGTCATTTGCTCCAATCGTAGTTCCAATCTTGTTAATGGGACTTTCATCTGGTCTTAATATGGCAGGAGTTAAGGTAGATATTTTAACATTCCTTGGAACACCAATTATAGCTATAGCAGTTGGTGCGGTACTAGGATTTCTAATATTAGTTCAACAAAAGAAAGCGGATGAATTTTATGAAATCACTAATGAGACCCTAAAGGTTACAGGACCAATCTTATTCATTACTGCAGCTGGTGGAGTACTAGGGAATGTAATTGCCAACTCTTCAATGGTTGACTATATAACTGACAATTCAACAGCTCTTGCAACATTAGGCCTTTTATTCCCGTTCCTATTATCAGCAATATTAAAGACTGCCCAGGGTTCATCAACAGTTGCTATTACAACTACAGCAGGTATAGTTGCTCCTATGTTATCAGTTATTAGTCTTGCTACTCCACAATTAGCAGCACTTACAGTAATAGCAATAGGTGCAGGAGCAATGACAGTTTCACATGCTAATGATAGTTATTTCTGGGTTGTAACAAACTTTGGTAATGTAAGAGTAGAAGATGGTTATAAGACTCAAAGTCTAGGAACTCTATTGGTGGGTCTTGCAGGAATAATTAATGTACTTATTCTATACTTATTTATAAAATAAATAAGAATTATATTAATTAAAGAGGTTATTAGATTAGAGTGTCAAATTGAAACTTTTCAAGTTTTTGACACTCTAATTATTTAAAAATACGTAGGAGGTATTAGATTGGGACTTAGAGAAGATGCACAAAAAATTATAGATTCCGCAATTAATGCAGCCCTTCCCCATACGGCTGTTAAGAAAGCGATTGAGGGTATTGATTTTTCTGGAGGCAAGCTTGTTTTGGTTTCAATTGGTAAGGCGGGATGGTCAATGGCTAAAGCTGCCTCAGATTTACTTGGAGATAGAATAGACGATGGGGTAGTAATTACTAAATATGACCATTCTGAAGGAGACTTACCTAATATCCGTATATTTGAAGCGGGGCATCCTGTACCTGATGAGAATTCTTTTAAGGCAACAGATGAAGTTATAAGGTTGGTTTCTAATTTATCAGCAGATGATAAGGTCTTGTTTCTAGTATCTGGGGGAGGGTCTGCTCTCTTTGAGAGGCCGATAATATCATCAGACGAACTAGAAGATATTACAGAGCAATTGTTAGCTAGTGGTGCAAACATTGTAGAAATCAATACTATTAGGAAAAGATTGTCTGCTGTAAAGGGAGGTAAGTTTGCTAAACTTTGCGAGCCTGCCTATGTGTATAGTATTATTCTCTCTGATATTATAGGTGACCCACTGGATATGATTGCATCAGGTCCGGCATATCCTGATAGCTCAACATATGATGAAGCCCTCTTAATAGCCCAAAAGTATAATATTAATATGTCTAGCGAGGTAAAGGAACTATTATCAAAAGAAACTCCTAAGAGCCTAACTAATGTTACAACAAAGGTTACTGGTAGTGTAACACAGCTATGCATGGCTGCAGAAAAGACTTGTAAAGAGCTTGGATATAAACCTCTTGTTTTGACAGCTAGTTTATGTTGTGAGGCAAGAGAAGCTGGAAGTTTTCTAGCATCAATTGCCGAGTATTATAAGGATACAAAAGAATCTTTGGCCTTTATAGCAGGTGGCGAAACAGTAGTTCGGGTAAAAGGTAAAGGCTTAGGAGGAAGAAACCAAGAGATAGCCTTAGGTGCTGCGGAACAACTCTCAAAGCTTAACAATGTGGCGGTATTCTCGGTTGGGTCTGATGGTACAGATGGACCAACAGATGCAGCAGGCGGCTATGTTGATAACAATACTAAGGAAATCCTTAAAAAGCAAAATATAGACATTCATGAAATATTAGATAACAATGATGCTTACAATGGACTAAAGGCATGTAACGGCTTGATAATTACAGGACCAACAGGCACTAATGTTAATGATTTATCTGTCCTACTAATAAAAAGATAAGTATATGGTATCTTGGCAACCAAATGAAGAAACTGTTCATACAGGTCTTTATTTGGTTGTATTTGTATAGACCTTAATGACGAATAATGTTATTATATGTAATATACAAATGAGAAGGTTACTTTAGGAGGATGTTATATGGAAGGAACAATATTAAATAAAGGAATAGAGGGTCTTAAAGAACTAAAGGAAAAGTTAATTCAATTAGACAGATACCAAAACGATAACTCCGGACTTCATGGTGACGAAAAAAGATTAGAAAAAAGTATTAAAAGTAAGGAAGCATCAGTAGAAGATGAAATAAACTCAACAGTAAAAAAGCGCAAAAGTGAAATAGAAGCAACCTATAACCAAGAAATATCAAAGGTTAAGGAAGAGATTATTAAGGTTCAAAATAAAAAGGCTAAGTCTAAAAATGCACAGATTAAAGAACGAATTAAAATAGAAACTTCTGATTTAGTAAGCGAATATCAGAATTTGAAGGCTGAAGCAAAAATTAAGATTAAAGAGGGAGGAGTACCTTCTGGTGTTAATTCAACTCTTTTTTACTCCTTATATATGCCTAGGGGAGTAAGAGAAATCATAATTGCTTTACTAGCCTTAGTCTTAGTGTTACTTATAGTACCATGTGGGATTTACTTCTTTGTTTTACCAACGCAAAAGGTGCAATCCTTGATAATAATATATGTCCTTACTGTTATACTATTTGGAGGTATTTATATTTTTGTGGGCAACAAGATAAAATACAAATACCTACCTATAATAAAAGAAGTTCGAGTAATACGAACTAATATGCTAAAAAACAAAATTAGGCAAGATAAAATTAAAAAGAGAATTCTAAGAGATAAGGATGAAAGTGTTTATTCTCTAGATCATTATAATAAGAAAATTTCTAGCCTTCAGGATGAGATAAGGGCAATAGAAGAAAGAAAAAAAGAAGCAATTATATCATTTGAAAAGGATACTATGCCAGTAATAGTTGATGAGATAAGGGGCCTTCATGCCGAGGAGTTACTTAGTATGAATACAGAGTTAATAGAGACAAATGAAAAGATTAGAACTAATGATGAATATATAAGGAACTTATCAAGAGAACTGGTAGAGAATTATGAGGCTTATTTAGGAAAGGAATTTATGTTTGTAGAAAAAATAGACCACTTAATAAGTCTTATGGAAAATAATGGTTTAGAAAATGTATCACAAGCAATAGCTAGCTATAAAAAAGAAGAGATATAACTATTGTGATTATTAATGCTCTTGTTAATTATAACTAGTAGCCTGTTCTCTTGTTTAACAAACAGAACAAACCTTGATTAGGAAGTTTTCAAAGCTTAGTTATATTTGAAAACTGACTGTGTCAAGGTTTGTTTTATTTTATCTAGGTTTTTAGCTTGTAGTAGCAGTAATTTATCCCATTGCAGATAAAGTCGGCTAGGATCATTACTATATTAAGTCTTGTGGTTTGAAGTAGCATGTTGTCTAGGACACCTGAGAAGTTTACTATTCCAGTAATGAAAATATCTCCGACTGGAGGAAGATTTTTGTTTACACCTGCACCTGGCAGTAGGGGACCCTCTCCGAGAGTAATATAACCTATGTGGTTTCTAGAACCTAGGGATGCATCTATGGCAATAATAAAAGCATTTGGATGGTTTTCGTAAATAAGTGATATTGTTTCGCTTAAGTTCTTAGCGTGAACAGGTTGGTTTAGAGTTCCATATAGGGTGATCTTATTATTATATTGCTTTGATAATTTATAGCCAACAATGGGTCCAAGGCAATCTCCCGTAGCCCTATCCGTTCCAATGCATAGAAGAACTAACTCTCTTTCATCTCCCTTATTCTTTATTATTAAGTCATGTAATATCCTGCTAAAGTCAAACACAGCGTAATGTTCGCTACTATTGAAATAATATACCTTTTGTTTGGTAGTAGATCCCTTACTCATAAGACCTCCTGATTGCTTGTACTAATATAATTTATTCAGTATTAGCTTAAGTATTACCAAATTAAACTAAAGTAGACAAAAATCAGTTAGACTTAAACCGACAGTATCTACCAATAATACAAATGATATTTTGTTGATTAAAAAAGACTTGATTATTATATTATGGGTCAATGAATAATATTGACGTTTTATAGAATAAAAGCAGAGAAATTACTTTTATTTATCAGTCTTATTACGACATAATAAAATTTTTTATTATGGTAATATATCTTAAGGAAGTCCTGTAGTTATCTGAAATCATATACTTTAGTTCTTATAAAATACCTAAGCTTTTTGTTTGTATTGGAAGGAGATATTATGGAGAGTACAAAGACTAATAGGGAAAGTAAGGAAGCTACGAACAAAGTTAAAAACCATGAATTTAAGATGCCAAAAAACCTAAGACAAATCGGTAATATAAGTAATTTATCAAAACTAATATATGTTGAGGACTATGTAATGTCCTATATAAAACAACTTTCAAGTAAAGCTCAAAGTGAAAGTAAAATAGCCATTCTTTTAGGGAAAGATGTTTTTTTTAATGGGATAAAAAACATCTTTATAAAAGGTGCTATAGAAATGCCCAATATAGATATTAATGAAAATAGTGTTTTTACTGATGATTCATGGTCTGAAGTTTATGTTAATATAAAGGAATATTTCTCTGATGTTGAGATAGTTGGTTGGGCTATAATAGGTATAGGAATAGTTCTTGACTCTAATAGTAAAATTAAGAACTTACATAAGGAAAATTTTGAAGGACCAGATACGGTTTTGCTAAAGTATGACTGCCTAGAAAAAGAAGAGAACTTTTATCTTGTAGAGGATGAAGGGTTCACGAAACAAAAGGGTTACTACATTTATTATGAGAAGAATGTAGAAATGCAAAATTATATGATTGACTATAATAACAAACATAAGGAAAAGACTCGAGAAGATTATGAAGATATTGCAACCAAAAAGATTAGAACTATCATAGATGAGAAAAACAACAAAAAGATAGAAAAGGGTACGGCTCGTTTTAGTTATGCAGTAGGAAGCTTGCTTGCAGTAGTTGTTTTAATGGTGGCGACTACTATGCTTCGTAATTACCATCAAATAAAAAACTTAGAAACAGCCCTTTATTCACTCACTGAAAACCTTAGGCTGGCTGAAGCTGCACAGGATGATAAGAAGGATATTGAAGACAATGTAGATTTAGCAGAGAATAGTACAACAGAAAGCACATCAGAAACGCTAGAAGAAGAAAATGATAATATAGACAAGGAACAGGAAGGAAGCGATAGTGAAAGTGTAGATGTTGAGACGGTTCCGGGGAATGTATCTCAGACTGAAGAAGCAAGTAGTGAACCACAAGATGATGAACCCCAGCAATTAGAAACCCAAGAAGAAACACAGGCAGAGACAAAGGAAGTGGTCTCAACTATAAATGAAGTAAAATATTATATAGTTCGTCCAGGGGATTCCCTTGTAACTATATGTAGTGAGTTGTATAATGATACCTCTCAAGAGAGGATAAATAAAATATTAGAACTAAATGGAATCGAAAATCAGGACAAAATCTATGCAGGCCAAAAATTAATTGTTCCATAGGTTTTATTATTATGAAGAATTCTTTGTGTTAGTTGAACAATTAAATATGGGGAGGAAGGGCCTTACTAGCAAGTGTATAAGAATAGATAAATATTCTTTACACTTGCATTTTTATTTAAGCATATATTTATTTTATTATATAAAATTATAGTGATATATAAGAAAAAATGCGTTATAATGTTAATGTTAAAGAGAAAGTTTTCGTTGAAGGAGCAGTTATGGCTATAATAGTAGAAAAAAAGAATGCCCAATATTTTGAAAATAGAAAACGTAGATATAAGAAAATTGTTGCATCAGTAATAATTTTCATGCTAATTATTGCTATTTCAATAGCCTTGTTTATTATATATCAACTTAATAATATTACATATTCTAGTTATATAACAGCTGCCAGTCTAGAACGTCAAGATGGGGTATATACTAAGTATGCTAGTTTTAATGATGGAGTTGTCCGTTATAGTAAAGACGGTGCTATGTATATAGATACCAGTGGTAATTCAATATGGAATTCAACTTATGATATGAACAATCCTATTTCAGATGGGAACCTAGACTATTTTATAATTAGTGATGTTGGATATAATAAAATAGAGTTATTTAACAGGTCTGGCCATGTTAAGTCCCTAGAAGTCTTGTACCCAATTATAAAAGCTGAAGTTGCAAACCAAGGAGTGGTGTCAGTCTTAATGGATGGGGGAGACGTAAACTATATTAAGTTGTTTAGTCAAACTGGACAAACACTAATAGATTCAAGGACTACTATTGAAAAAAATGGATTTGCAGTAGACTTTTCTATGTCAGATGATGGAGAGAAGCTAGTAACTAGCTATATATCTATTAGTAATGGATTGATGCAAAGTAAGATAACATTTTATAATTTTGGAATGGTAGGACAAAATTATGAAGATAAGATAGTTGCTGGCTTTGATTATGGACAAACACTAGTGTCAAAGGTAGAATTTTTAAATAATGATACAGTGTGTATTTTTGGTGATGATAAGCTTAGTATCTACTCCATGGAAGAAATACCAAAACTCATACATGAGGAAACTTTTCAAACAGAAGTCAAAAGTATTGCTTATAGTGATGAGTATATAGGAATTATCCAAAAGAACCCAGAAGGAGATGAAAGATATCTTCTTTCAGTCTATAATAAAGAAGGCCATAGAGTACTAGGGGAAGAAGTTAGTTATTATTATGAAGACTTTAAAATATCAAAAAACGAATTGATATTTAGGTCGAGTACAGAAGTTAATATACTAAGACTGAATGGAAAAGAAAAGTTTAATTATAGTTTTGATAGAAATATAGATGAAGTTTTTTCAACACCTCTTAAAGATGAGTATTTGATATTTGATCAAATAAACATCAATAGAATAAAGCTAGTTAAATAATTTAACAATACATACAATATAAGGAGGATATAAATGAACTGGTTGCTAGCAGTAGTGGCAGCAATTCTGATTTTTTATGCGTGGAGAGGAAAAGAAAGAGGGTTTATTAGAACTGTCTTTACATTCTTTTCTACTATTATAGCTATCATATTAACATTATGGATTAGCCCCTATGTAAGTAAGTGGATTAACAACAATGATCAAATAATGGGTTTTGTAAATGAAAAAGTACATGAGACCTTTTTTTCTGGTAATAATATAGGGAACAATACAAGTGCAGAAGTTGAATACATTGAAAATATGTCCCTACCAAATTTAATGAAAGAAATACTAATTGAAAATAATACTTCTGACGTTTATACTGTAATGGCTGCGGATAGTTTCAATGAATATGTTGCTAACTTAATTTCAGTATTTTTAGTCAATGTAGGAACATTTCTTATTGTTATTATTATTGTTAAGATATTGCTCTATATTATAGGGGCAAGCTTAGATCTTATAGGGAAACTACCAGTACTGAGTGGGCTAAATAGAGTAGCAGGTTTATTAGCTGGCTTAGTCCAGGGAATTGTGGTTGTCTGGATAGGATTTATAGTTATTACTTTGTTTATAAATAATGAGTATGGACAAGTCCTAATGGCACAAATAAATGATAGCCATATATTAAGTACTATCTATAATAACAATTTAATACTAATTGTTTTAACAGATACCAGTAAGATTCTATTTTAAATTTTATAAATATGGATTAATATATATAGAAGACTAAGTGTCTTGGATAGAGAGGATGAATAAAATGTTTAGTAATAATGAAAACAAAGAATTTGATGTTTTATCTTTTGGCGAGATTTTATTAAGACTTTCCGCACCAGTTAATGATAGGATGAGAACATCTACTATATTTGAAAAAAACGCAGGTGGTTCTGAGCTGAATGTTGTCTCAGGTATTTCTTTATTGGGACTAAGAACAGGTATTATTTCAAAAATTCCAAAACAAGATATTGGTGACTACATTAGAAACAGTATCAGATTTTCAGGGGTAAGTGATGACTGGTTAATATTTGATGAAAGTCCAGACTCAAGACTAGGAATATATTTCTATGAATATGGAGTTTTCCCAAGAAAACCGACTGTTATCTATGATCGTAGAAATGCATCAATAAACTCTATAAAGCCTGAGGATTTTCCTGAGAGTATTTATAGTACTACAAGATTATTCCATACTAGTGGAATTTCCCTAGCCTTATCTGAAGAAACAAGACATACTTCAAGAACCTTCATCAAGAAATTTAAGGAAGCAGG
>JAAYRG010000125.1 GCA_012518885.1 Clostridiales bacterium
AATTGTAAAGGAACTAGTAACGGAGGCCTTAGAGGATAATAATGGTAACCTAGTTGAAGCTATTAATGAGGAGGTTTCTAATTCTGTTATTAGGGAAGTAGATTATCTATTAAGACTAAAGGAAGAGAAAGAAGAAGAAAGATTCCAAAAGTTTGACAGAATAATCAGGCAAGTCCAAAGTGCTAGAGAAGAATCAGCAGCAAGTAAAATATTTAAAAGAAAAAGAAAGACTATATTTTATAGATAAGAAAATAGCTAAGAAAAGACCAATTAGGACTCTTCTTAGCTATTCTTGATTACATAAGTATGTACTTACTTTTAATTAAGCAGTAATTGCCTCAACTGGGCATGTGGATTCACAAGAACCACAATCAATACATGCATCTGCATCGATTACGTATTGGTCTGCACCTTCAGAAATTGCTTCAACTGGGCAACTATCTGCGCAGCTTCCACAACTAATGCAAGCATCTGTAATTGTATATGCCATGATCTTCCCTCCAATCATTATTTCAATTACATTTTAATATAAAATTCGATAATTTACAAGGGGTTTAGCCAGTCCACCATAATTATAATTTTATTCTTCTAGGGACTTTTTTTATAGGAATATGTTCTTGACTCAATTTTGATATTAGCTTATAATGAAATGGCAACTTAAGGGTAATTATACATTTATATATATAGAAAGTTAGGAGGAGCTAAGATGGCACAAATAACTAAAGACATGACTATTGCAGAGGCAATTAATATAGACCGTGGAATTGTACCAATTCTTATGGCTAATGGAATGCATTGTGTTGGATGTCCTTCTTCACAAGCAGAGACTTTAGAAGAAGCAGCATTTGTTCATGGAATGGATGTTGAAAAATTAATGAGCTCAATCGAAGAATATCTAGCAACCAAAGAGTAATATATGCAATGTCATAATAATAAAAAAGGCAAAGGTTAATTTTAACCTTTGCCTTTTTGTTAAATTAAGATTATAAATTAGTCAAAACCTGTATAGCGTTATCTCTAATAATTAGTTCATAATGTTCATCATAGTAATATGGGCTAGCATAAGTGCTTCTTTCCTGATTACCATATTCAGAAATTATATTACCAATCTTATTAAATTCATCTGATGGATATCCAGATTTATTAACAACTAGATAATACATAGAGTTTACTGGATTCTTATATAGGTTATTTTTACCCTGGTAGAAGCTAGCTACAACGCTTGACATCTGAATTACTTCGTCTAAAGACTTAAAAGAGTAAATCTTAGCTGCATTAATCGGAAACTTTGCAATGGTTCCCTGATTTTTATTATTTTCACTCATCTTGCCTTTTGAAGCTTTATTTAAAGCTAAGAAATCTTCATTATCGTCAAAATCATCTTCGTCATCTGTAAAGTCATCTGAGAAGTCATCGCTTGAACTAAAAGTATGAAAATCAAACTCGTCGTTATCGTCATCATCATCATAATTCTCAGTAACATCAGGTGAGAATTTTGAAAATCTAGTGTCTAATTCTTCTGGGTCTTCTACTTTAGTGATAACTAACACCAAACATTCTGGTGATACTGGAATAGCTTCGATCATAAGTGGTATGTCTTCAGCATCAAATCCAAACTCATAGTTGGCTTGTTGCATCATATCTCTAAACAAGGCTTTTGCTTTTTCGGTTCCATAAGCTAGCTCGCTGATTCTTAATTCTCTATCGACTAAATCCTCGCGACTAAGAGTACAGCGGATCTGATTTTCGCTAATTTTTTCAATCTTCATAGAATCACATCCTTTTATATGCCCTGTAGTTATCAAATTAAATCAATAGTTTCAACACATAGTAAATTATATGATAATTATTCTTTACTATTCTGTGTTACAAGTATAATCAATTATGATTATAAAGTCAACATGATTATTAGCTACTAATTTTCTTGAATTTACTGGATAAACAGGTTTTTTAGTAACGGTTATTGGTTTGATTTGGCAATATCGATATACATTTTATAATAATTTATGAAAAATACATATATTTATACCTATATTAAAGGGCAAAAATTAACTTAAATAGCTATAAAAATATGTATAATAGATAAAGTATAACAAATTGATTATGCAAATTGTCCAACGAGATAATATGTTTTAACAGTGGGTTACACTTTATGGTATAAGTATATTAGATAAAGGTTCATTATATATTTCATCATTTTGAATAATTGAAAAAATTGGAAAGTTAGTATATATTATTCTTAGGTTCAGCACTTGGTTCTATGGAAAAACTACTAGAGAGGAGGAGCAAATAGAACAGGTATGGTTTCATAAGTATAAGATCATTAAAATATTAGGTCACGGAGGTAGTTCAGAAGTTTTTTTGGCTGAACACATAAAGTTAAAATCCTATAGGGCAATTAAGAGGATAAAAAAAGACCATATCTTACATGAACAATTATTAAGTGAAGCATATATTTTAAAAAATCTAAGACACACGTGCATTCCAATTATTTATGATTTTGAAGAAGACAAAGATTATTCTTATATCATTGAACAATTCATTGATGGTCAATCTCTAGTACAATTTCGAAGACAATGGCTGGGCAAAATCAAAGAAAATGTCATTGTTGATATCGGAATTCAAATCTGCGATTTATTACAATATCTATATTCTTTAGAAAATCCCGTTCTATATTTGGATCTACAACCAAACAATATTATGATTGCAAATTATAAGGTAAAACTAATTGACTTTGGCTCATCTTTATATAAAAACCAAGTTAAAGAAAGAAGGTATCTCACAGGAACAAAGGGCTTTGCTGCTCCTGAATTATATGGTGGTGAAGAACTAAGTGAACGTACAGATATATATGGTGTTGGGGCCTTACTTTACTATATGGTAGCAGGAAAAAACTATGAGTCAAATACACTTCTTTGGGATAATTACGATAAATCGCTTAAGACATGTAGTAAGAGATTACAAAAGATTATTAAAACATGTCTTAGTTCTAACTCATTTTTTCGATATGCAAGTATCGAAATATTAAAAAGCAAGTTACTTGCAATAAGTAATAA
The DNA here is from genome assembly GCA_012518885.1 of Clostridiales bacterium. GTDB lineage: Bacteria > Bacillota > Clostridia > Lachnospirales > Lachnospiraceae > JAAYRG01. The sequence goes on from JAAYRG010000125.1 coordinate 3,057, forward strand.
AAAAGTTAGTGAAGTAAATCAATTAATCAAGTCAAGTGAACCTATCCAAATAGCTATTGCTGGGTCACAATCTAGAATAGGAACAAGTCATTTATCCCTACTTATTACATCATTTCTTAAACAAAGTAATTTAAAAAGTATCTACATCGAGAGAAATAGTTCCAATCATGTACACAATATTATAGAAGAAGAAAAGAATATAAAGGTAAAAGAGGGTATATACATTATTAATGATTTATGTGTATTACCATCATATGAAATCAAAATGCCTATTGACATTAGTAAGTTTAAATTTCATATAATAGATTTTGGAGTTTTAACCCCTAATAATATTATTGAATACCTAGAGGCAGATATAAGGACATGTATATTAGGAGGAAAGGAGTGGGAAATTGAGCATTCAAAAAAGACAATAAAAATGCTCAGTGATAAGGAAGACATTAAGTATCTATTTAATTTTTTAGATAGTAAAATGTTTATAGAAGTAACAAAGGATTTATCTCATTTACCTTGCTACCGTATACCTTATGAGCCTAATGTATATTCAAAACAATATAATAAAAACACCATTAGTTTTATTGAGGGCCTTTTATACTATTAGGTGTGTTAAAGAAAGGATAAACAGTGTGTTAAAGAGTTTTAGGAAATACAGGCCATTAAAAAGAAGTAGCATCACTGGTAAAATTATTATAGGTATAATAGGCACTCATATTGGTACAGGAGCCACCCATTTTGCTGTAATGCTTAGCAACTATATGAGCGAATGCTTAGGTATGAAAACTGCTTATATAGAGTGCTTCCCACAAAAAGAACTAGGCTATATGGAGAAGTTGTATTATTTAGATGGAAATGCCACGTCCATGACAGAATCCTTTTCTATTTATAAGGTTCACTATTACAAAAACATAAGGGAAGACAGAATAGCCAAAATAATGGGATATGAATATGAATGTGTTATTTTGGACTTAGGGTTAGATGTAAATAAGATGAGAAACGAATTTCTAAGATGTGATAAGAAGATTGTTATTAGTAACTTAGCTCCGTGGAAACTTAATGAATTAGAGACTTTTATAACTAGTAAGGGTCTAGAAAGGGAAGTCTGCAACTTGGAATATGGTATTTCTTTCCCGGTAAATAGGGTAATAAAAGAGGTGTCTAAACTTTATGGGATCTCATGTTTTACAATACCCTACGAGCCAGACCCTTTTAATTTATCTAACGACACTATTAAGATGTTTCAAAAAATAATATAAATAATAATCTAAAAGTACGAATAAAATAATCTATCAAATTAAAATTAGTAAATATGACATATCACGAAACGCACCTCAAAAGATGTATTTAAAGTTACAAAGTAACGATAAAATTTTAATAAGAATATAACCATGGCCTTCACAAACAAATCCTCAGTATGTAAGTATGGTCATATTCAAACCAATAATAAAAAGACTATCAGCGACATTAATTGTCGCTGATTTATTAATTATAAGGGTTTTTTGGATTTATTGTCTTTTTTTGATGACTGGGAATCAATTAAATGCTATAATTACCATTATACATGAAGAATCAAATGTGGAGGGTGAATATGAGCCGGAAAGCTAAACAGATAATAATTTTAGTAGTATTTATAGTAACAGTAATTGCTACAATAGTTGCTATCAGTTTAATAAAAAAGTTTAAACCAAGTGACCAAGTTATGGATATAAATGAATATTATCAAGTAGAGAATAATGAGGCATTAGTTATATTACAAAACGGTATATACGATAAAATGGCCTTATACGAAGATGGAGCAGTTTATTTAGATTATGAAACAGTAGTAAGCTTGATTAACAAAAGGTTTTATTGGGATAACAATGAAAATCTTTTAATATATACTACACCAACGGAACTAATTAAGGCATCAATAGGAAGTAAAGATTACTCTGTTAATAAAAATAATGAAAGTCTAAACCATCCTATATCAAAAACTAAAGATGGTATGCTTTATATAGCCATAGATTTTGTGGATAAGTATTCAGATATGCAATATCAATTTTATGAATCACCTAATAGACTCCTTATTCAAAATGATTGGGGAGATTATTTATTTACAAGTGTAAAAAAGGATACCCAATTAAGGGTGCTTGATGATATAAAGAGTGATATCTTATTAGAACTTAAAGAGGGTACAAAGCTTAAGTTTGTAAACAATGAAGTTATATACGACAATGGCTTTAGTAAGGTCATGACAGATGATGGTATTATAGGATTTGTTAGAAATAAATACTTAACAGAGTCTTTCTATGAAAGAATTGAAAGTACCTTTGTTGAACCTGAATATGTTCAGACGAAAAAGAATACACCTATTAACTTAGTATGGCACCAAGTAACAAACCAAAGTGCTAATAATAATTTATTGTCTGACTTAGAAGGTACCAAGGGTGTTACGACAATTTCACCAACTTGGTATAGTATAATTTCTAATGATGGGTCTATATCTTCTCTAGCAAGTGAAGCATATGTAGAGAGAGCTCATTCACAAGGACTTGAGGTATGGGGACTAGTAGACGACTTTAATCCAGAAATTGATATCGTTAGGGTATTATCATATACTTCAAGCAGAGAGAAGTTGATTAATGAGCTTATTTCATCTGCAATAAAATATAACCTAGATGGAATTAATATTGATTTTGAGAGAATACCACAATCTGGTGGAATTCATTTTATTCAGTTTATAAGGGAGTTATCTATTAGATGTAGAAGTAATGGACTTGTATTATCTATAGATAATTATGTTCCAAGGGAATATTCTGCTTATTATGACTTAGAAGAACAAGGTATTGTTGCGGACTATGTTATTATTATGGCATATGATGAGCATCATAGTACATCAGAAGTAAGCGGTTCTGTAGCATCAATTGGTTTTGTAAAGGATGCAATAGAAAGAACACTAACTATGGTTCCGAAAGAGAAGACAATAATAGGCATTCCATTTTATTCTAGACTTTGGAAAGAAGACCATTCAGGTATTGTAGAAACTCAAGCTCTAGCTATGACTAATGCACAAAAGACCTTTGAGGTTAATGGTGTAGAGGCCGAGTGGGATTCTACAACAGGACAGTATTATGGAGAATATGAAAAAGATGGATATATTTACAAAATGTGGCTAGAAGAAGAAGAATCTATTGATCTGAAGATGCAGGCTATAAGTAAGGCAGATGTAGCAGGTGTTGCTGCTTGGAAGCTTGGATTAGAAAGGTCAGAAGTATGGAATGTAATAAACAAATATTTAAATTAGTTTTTAAAATAGGCTTTAGCATGAAAATATGTAGTTGATGAAATGTTGACTAGCCTTAAGATAGGGTTATAATTCATAGATTGCTAGTTATTTCATATAATGTATAAATATATAAGTTACCAGGTAGTGAAAATGAAGAGAAACTCATATGCAAGATTTGCTGTTATTTTACTAATTATTCTATTTGTTGTGCTTATTATTCCCCTCATTAAGCAAATAGGTAGAAGGGATACTGGCGAACCATCTAAAGATGATAATAACCTGATAGCTACAGAGGATGAATCAAAAGAAATTCCTGTAGATAATGGTATTACAATAGTTGTAGACCCTGGACATGGTGGAAGGGACCCTGGTAAGATAGGGGTTAATGGTGCTCTTGAAAAGGATGTAAACTTAAGTATTTCCCTTAAGTTAAGAAAACATCTTGAGGATAATGGCTATAATGTTATTATGACACGTGAGGAAGACATAGGTCTTTATAAGGATAGTGATAGTAATAAAAAGAATGCTGACTTACGTAAACGTGTAGATATTATTAATAACAGTAATGCTAGTTTAGCTATTAGTATACACCAAAATAGTTTTGAACAAGAATCATCTAGGGGGGCCCAAGTCTTTTATTATGGAAACTCTATTGAAAGTGAAGTGTTAGCTAATATAATTCAAGAGCAGATTAAAATATCTGTACAGCCTGACAATAAAAGACTTGCCAAGGCAGAGACGTCGTATTATATGCTAAAAAACACCAAATGTCCCATTGTAATTATAGAATGTGGGTTTTTATCAAACAATGAAGAGGCGAGCCTATTAATAGATGACGATTATCAAGATAAGATGGCAGAAGCTATATATAGGGGTTTGGATACATATATAAATGTTAAAGACTAAAAAGATAAAAGCGTTTTAGAAGCAAATTCAGGAGTCTATTATGAATACTAAAACTATAAAAATTGATCGAAATAATTTTAATATAGAAGATTTAAAAGAAGCTGCGATGACTTTAAAAAATGGAGGGCTAGTAGCATTTCCGACGGAAACAGTATATGGACTTGGGGCTGATGGATTAAATCCACAGGCTTCTGAAAAAATATATGCGGCAAAGGGAAGACCCTCCGATAACCCCCTAATCATTCATATAGCAGATATTAATGCATTAGATGTGCTTACAAAAAATCCATCGAAAAAGGGGATACAACTTGCTAAGAAGTTCTGGCCAGGTCCACTAACCCTTATATTTGACAAAAGTGAGATAGTGCCATATAGTACTACTGGAGGCCTAGAAACTATTGCTATTAGGATGCCCAATCACCCTATAGCATATGAGTTAATCAAGATGTCTGGTGTTTATGTGGCAGCTCCTAGTGCCAATACATCTGGAAGACCAAGTCCAACTAAGGCTGAGCATGTTATGGATGACTTAGATGGAAAAATAGATTATATCATTGATGGAGGCAAGGTGGATATAGGGCTAGAATCAACAATCGTAGATGTTACAGATGACATACCAACTATTTTAAGACCTGGTTATATAACAAGAAGTATGATAGAAGATGTGATTGGCCCGGTTAATGTTGACCAGGCCTTATTATCTAAGTCTTATAATCCTAATATAGTTGCAAAGGCACCAGGGATGAAATATAAACATTATGCCCCTAAGGGTGAATTAATTATATTTGAAGGCGAAATGGATAGGGTTATAGGTAAAATCAATGAAATTACTAAGCAAAAGATAAGTGAAGGATTGAAGGTTGGAATTATTGCGACTGATGAAACTATAGGGGCATATAAAGAAGGAGATATTAAAATTATTGGAACAAGAAAAGACGAAGACACTATAGCAAGAGGGTTATTTGAAATATTACGTGATTTTGATAATGATGGTGTTGATTATATCTTCACAGAGAGTTTCGGTGATAATAAATTAGGACAAGCAATAATGAATCGTTTACTTAAGGCCGCTGGATATCGAGTCGTTAAGGTGCTTTAGAAGTGGATTGATATCATTGGAGGTAATTATGAAAAAATATGATAAATTAATTTTTGTTTGTACAGGAAATACTTGTAGAAGCCCAATGGCTGCTACGATATTTAAAAGTATGGAAACAAGTAGTGATATTGAAGTTTTATCAAGGGGATTGGTTGTTTTATTTTCAGAACCATCTAACCCAAAGGCAGATACAGTACTAAAAAGTCATAACTTAGACCTTAGGGATCATAAGTCCAGGGGACTTAAAAATTCCGAAATAACAGACACTACTTTAATTTTAACCATGACTGATAAGCAAAAGGAAAGTATCTTAGAAAATTTTGCTAATGCCAAGGATGTTTATACTATTACAGAATTTGTTGGCGAGAATGGAGAAGTAGATGACCCATATGGTGGTTCATTGATAGAATATGAGGAAGTATATTCCCAATTATCCTTATTAATAAAAAAACTAGTTTATAAGTTAAGCGAAGGAGGAAGTATATGATAGGTATTGCAAGTGACCATGGAGGTCTAGAATTAAAACAAGAAATCATCAAACATTTAGAAAGTAGAAATCTTGAATATATAGATTATGGTACTAATAGTAATGAATCCTGTGATTACCCAGTATATGCGAGAAAGGTTGCTAAGGCTATCTTAGATAGTGAATGTGATAAGGGGATTTTAATTTGTGGAACTGGTATAGGTATATCTATAACTGCAAACCGTATAAAAGGTATTCGTGCTGCCTTATGTCATGATACCTTTAGTGCACAAGCTACTAGAGAACATAATGATGCTAATATATTAGCTTTAGGTGGTAGGGTTGTTGGACCAGGATTAGCTCTAAAAATTGTAGATACATTTTTAGATACTCCATTTTCAGGCGACGAACGCCATGTACGTAGGATTAACTTAATAGATGATTTTTAGGATATAATAAAGTGGGGTGCGATATTTCGCACCCCACTTTATTATATAATTTTAGTTAAATTAAAACCAGCGGCGACGGCTGCGATAACGACGGCGACGATTTATAATTTCTTGGTACAAGAGGATTTCGATTAGGTCCTTAAGCCAATTATTGCTTCTTACTGGAGGCCTTCTATCTCCCCTTCTATCGTCCCTTCTTCTATCTCTTCTATTTTCACTTATTTCCATATCTTTATCTTTATAGGTGGAATCAGCCTTGTTAGCATTAGCTTCATTTGGAGAATCATCATTAGAATGGTCATCAAGTTCTTCGGTGTGACAAGTAGATGCTTTTTCAATGCTCTCGCTATAAACGATAGGTTCTTCTATTTCATCATTTATTTTGTTATATATTTTATCTACCATTCTTCCAAGATGAGCCCTATCTGGATATTCATCAAACATACAACTTCCATCATACTCTAGTTTATCACATTCCTCATCGATTTCTCTTAGAATTCTTCTAGCAATGCCAGGATATAACTGTCTAAAATAACCCCAGTCTTTTTCAGCATCTTCATAATTATCATAGCCATATAGAGGCATTATAGGCACGCCTACTGGACGGTTGTACATGGAGTTATTTGGGTTATACATGCCATTTGACATATCAGGCATATAATTATTGTTCCAATTATCATAATAACCAGAATTATTTGGCATTGGTCTATTAGGAGTGGTAGGCATTCCATTGTTTGGCATACCTGGTCTAGGGGGTATTCTGTTATTTGGTACGTTAGGACTGGTAGGGACCCTATTATTAGGGGCAGAAGGCGGCATAGGCATTCTATTATTAGGGGTAGAAGGCGGCATAGGCATTCTGTTGTTAGAGGTAGAAGGTGGCATAGGCATTCTGTTGTTAGGGCTAGGTGGTGGCGTAGGCATCATATTGTTAGGAGTTGTTGGTCTGGTAGGCATTCTATCAATAGAAGGAGGAGTGCTTTCGTTTGGCTGACTAGGGAGCCTATGATTATTCATAGGACCTGAAGTTGATGTAGTCTCATTGTAGCTTTTTGATGTACTATATACCGGAGTTGTGTAGTTTGGTATTCTTACTTTAGGAGAGTAGTTATCATTGGGAGTATCTGTATTTCTGTCGTTTATTCTTTTTTGTGGAGTATATTTAGATGAAGCAAATTTCATTAGAGCCTCCTTGACATATCTATACATTTTATTTATTAGTATATGCTTAATAGGAATAATCGTGATAAAATAAGAAACTATACTAGTAAAAAGTATAGGATTATTTAAAAAACTATGGTAGAATGTCAACTAGAAAACTAGATTTTAGTAAAATAGTAGCTGATATGTAGAGGGATGAAATTTATGTTAAAACATATATATAAAATTATAACCTTAATGGTGGTATTTGTAATAAGCCTATATTTTTTTAGTGATGATATAAAAGAAGAGAACCGACAAGCAAAAATTAAGACAGTAGAAATGGCAAAGAGTTCATATCCAACTATTTCTATTTTACTTAATGAAGTGGAAGTTAATAGACTTCATGGATATAGCACAAACATTGATAGTAGGATGAATAGGGAGGCAATAACTCCTATAGATGAAGACCAAAGTTTTAAGATCCTTATTAATGAAAATGACTACGAAATCAGAAGAGTAGACTATGAACTACATTCCATATATGATGATAGAGTAATAGAGTCTGATAGTATAAAGGCATTAGAAGAAGATGAAGTAAGGGGCCATAAGCTTGCAAAGATTAGGTTTAATAATGAGCTAAAGCAAGGGCAAGAATATTTTATTAGAATCACATTAGTTACTAACAAAAGTAAAAAGATTAATTTTTATAGTAGGATAAAGAGAGTAGATAATTCTAACTATGAAGCCAAGCTTTCGTTTGTAGAAAACTTTCGCAAGGCTACATTTAATAAGGATGATAGTATAGTAAATTATTTAGAACGGACAGACCGTTCTCTAGACTCAATATCTTATGTTAATATTAATTCTTCTTTTGACTTAGTAACTTGGAAGGATTTACAGCCAAAAATAGTAGGAGATATTATTCCTACGATTAAGGAGATTAGTAGTGAATTTGCTACGGTTGTCCTAAAATATATAGTATCGATTGATACACAATCAGGAGTTGAATACTACTATGTAGATGAGTTTTATAGAATTAGGTATTCAACCAGTAGGATGTATTTACTTAACTATGAGCGTACTATGAAGTCTATATTTGGTATCAATCAAGAAGATATAGCTCCTGGAGATATTAAACTTGGTGTAACAGACGATACAGATATAGAATTATTTAATAATGGAGATTCGACTAAGTTCTCCTTTGTGTTTAATAAAGAACTATGGTGTTTCAATCGTTTCGATAATAGTAGGGTTAAGGTTTTCTCCTTTCGTCAGAATGAGAGTGATTATATAAGAGATATATATGATGACCATGATATAAAGATTATTAATATGGACCAAGATGGTAATATCGATTTCTTAGTTTATGGATATATGAATCGTGGAGCCTATGAAGGTCATGTTGGAATTATTCTGTATAGGTTTTATAATCTAGATAATAGAATAGAAGAATTAACATATATCCCAACTCATGTAACCTATCAATTCCTAAAAGAATCAATTGGAGACTTTAGTTATCTAAGCGAACAAGAAATATTTTATTTTCATCTTAATGATACTATCTACAGCTATGATTTACTTACAAAGCAAGTTAGGGAGATTGCAACTGATGTAAATGAAACTAGACTAGCTTTTATTAGGGAAGAACACTATATTGTTTGGGAAGAAAAAGATGATTCGGACCTATCTAAAAGGCTAGTAATTTATGACTTGAAAACACAAAATAGTAAAGAAATAAAGGCTGAAGGTGATACAGTAGTCAAGCTTTTAGGAACCATAGGAAAGGATTTTATTTATGGAATTGCTAATAGTAATGATATAATTAAAACACAAGAGGGAAATACTCTTATACCAATGTTTAAAATAATTATCTCAAACTCCAAGGGCAAGACATTAAAAGAATACCAAGAGTCTGGATATTATATTACTGATATAGAAGTAGATAGTAATATTATTACGGTAAAAAGGGGAACCATAAGTAAAGAAGGAAATGGAGCAAGTATTATTCCTACCAAGGATGATAATATTCTCAACAACATGGACTTAGGTAATAATGATATTAAAATTACCAAAAAGGATTCGCAAATTATGGTAGAAGAATGGTATATAACATCTCCTTTACTTTCTCAAAATGATAGGCCTTACACTTATAAGGAAACAGTTAATACAGTTGTTACGAAGGACACAACCTTAAGGTTAGAGAAAGAAATGGGATACCCCGGCAAGTATATAGTTTATGCCTTAGGAGAAGTACTAGGAATATATGAAGATGCTGGAAAGGCAATTAGTATAGCTGATGAAAATGTTGGTCTTGTGTTTGATTTGAACCAACATATTGTTTGGGAAAGAGGATTTACTAAAACTAGTAATCAGTTAGATGATAGGGTAAAGCAGGGAGCTACTACGTCTAAAGATAGCTTTAAGGCATGTGTAGAAGCATTAGTAAAATATAAGTTTAACAATGCAACAATTGACAAGGCTAAGAATGGATATGAAATATTAAGTGAATACTATGGTAATTCATATGTAAACCTTACTGGAGCTAGCCTAGATCAAGCTTTATACTTTGTAAGTGAAGACAGACCCTTAATTGCAAAAATTAATCCTAGTTCATATGTATTGATAATAGCTTATAACAGTAGTAGTATAGTAATATACAACCCACTAACAGGTAGTGTTTCAACTGTTAATAGAGATCTAGCCCAAAGGCAGATTGAAGAAAGTGGGAATGTATTTGTTTCATATAGTGAAGAGTTTTAAAACAAAACTTAGGTATAAAATAATTTTAAAAGAAAGAAGGTAGTTAAAATGGATGATAGAATTAAAGTATTAGCAAGGAACTTAGTAAATTACTCAATGAAGGTTCAAAAAGGTGATAAGGTTTTTGTTCACTATACAGGTCCATCTACAAAAGACCTTGCAAGACAAATAATTAAGGAGGTCTATAAAGTAGGTGGGATACCATTTCCAGAGTATACAGACCCTAGTGTTCAAAGAGAATTACTCCTTAATTGTACAAAGGAACAAATGGAATTACTTGCTAAGAAGGATGCAGCCTTTATGGAAGAGATGGATTGTTATGTAGGAGTTAGGGGTAGTGATAATGTTTCTGAGCTCTCTGATGTACCTTCTGACAAGATGGCAATATATGAAAAATACTACGCTACACCAGTTCATCATGATGTTAGGGTTAAAAAGACTCGTTGGGTTGTTCTTCGCTATCCTAACTATGCAATGGCGCAGCTTGCCAATACAAGTTTAGAAAGATTTGAAGATTTTTATTTTGATGTATGTAATTTAGACTATTCAAAGATGAACGAGGCAATGAAGAATTTAGTTGAGTATATGGATACGACAGACAAGGTTAGAATTGTAGGACCAGGAACTGATTTAGAATTCTCTATTAAAGGAATACCTTCAATTCCTTGTGCTGGTGAAAGTAATATACCTGATGGAGAAGTGTTTACAGCACCAGTAAGAGATTCTGTAAATGGTACTTTAACTTATAATACTCCAGCTGTATTCCAAGGCTTTACTTTTGAGAATATTAAGCTAACTTTCAAAGATGGAAAAATAATTGAAGCTACAGCAAATGATAGCCAAAGAATCAATGATGTTTTTAATACCGATGAAGGAGCTAGATACATAGGAGAGTTTGCAATCGGTGTTAATCCATTTATAACAAAGCCTATGAAGGATACCTTATTTGATGAAAAGATTATGGGTTCATTCCACTTTACACCAGGTAATTGCTATGAGAGTGCACCTAACGGCAATGAATCTGCAATTCACTGGGACTTAGTATGTATCCAAACACCTGAATATGGTGGTGGAGAAATGTATTTTGATGGAGTATTAATAAGAAAAGACGGAAGGTTTGTTGTACCTGAGCTAGAATGTTTAAACCCTGAAAATCTAAAATAAGGGTTATTAACTGCATAAATACTTACGAGAAAGAACGGACTAGATAAATGGAGGATAAAATGAAGTTAATAAGTTTTGCAATTCCTAGTTATAATTCACAAGGATACATGGACCACGCAATTGAAACATTGCTAACTGGCGGGGATGATGTAGAAATTATTATTGTGAATGATGGCTCTAAAGATAATACAGGAAAAATAGCTGATGAATATGCAGCTAAGTATCCTAATATTGTAAAGGCAGTCCATCAAGAAAATGGTGGTCATGGAGAAGCTGTTAATACAGGATTAAAACATGCTACTGGTATGTATTATAAAGTAATAGACAGTGATGATTGGGTGGATGAAGAAGCCTTAAAAAAGGTAATAGCTACCTTAAAGGAATTATCTAAAGAGAATCTTGATTTGATGATAGTAAACTATGTGTACGAAAAGGTTAACCTTGGAAAGCAAAAGCCTATTGATTATAAAAGTGCACTTCCTGTTGGGGAAATATTTACTTGGGATGATATTAAGCACTTTAGAATCTATCAATATATTCTTATGCATTCGGCTATTTATCGTACTCAGTTACTTAGGGATTGTGGACTTGAATTACCTAAACACACCTTTTATGTAGATAATATTTTTGTATATCAGCCATTGCCATATGTTAAGTCTATATATTACTTAGATGTGGATTTTTATAGATATTTTATTGGAAGAGATGACCAATCAGTAAATGAAGAGGTTATGAAAAGAAGGATTGATCAACAGATACGTGTTACAAAAATCATTATCGATTCTCATGATGTAATGAAATTAGAAAGTAAGAAACTAAGAGATTATATGGTGAACTATGTTGCTATGATGATGACTATCTCGTCAGTCTTTTTAATAAAGATTGATACTGATGAGAGTATAGCTAAAAAGGACGAGCTTTGGGATTACCTAAAGAATAGCAATGAAGAACTCTACAAAAAAGTAAAAGGTGGACTACTTGGGTCTACTCTTCATTTGAAAGGGAAGCCAGGGAAGGTTATTATTGAAGGTGCATACAAGGCAGCTCAGAAGATATTTGGTTTTAACTAGCAAAAAAATTCTATGGTTTCTTAGATGAAACCATAGAATTTTTATAAATAAATTATTAATAATTAAACTGATTTTGGATATAGTTTTTCTTTAAGAATTTTTCTAAATCTTTCTTTTAGTTCAAGTCTTTCTGAAGGATAATATACTAATAGGTATACTACAATTGCAAGACCAATTGCACATATAGTATCAAAAGCAGAGTGTTGTTTAATAAATGTGGTAGATAGACAGATTAAAATCATAAGAGTAAACGATGATAAGTTAATTAGTTTGTTACTTCTAAGTTTACGATTTTTACAAATTGCAATATGAGTGGCTAGAGAGTTATAAACATGGATACTAGGACAAACATTAGTCGAAGTGTCTCTAGAATAAATCACTGATATAATTCGTATTAGTATATTGTCTCTACCTAGGGTAGCTAGATTGGGTCTAAGATTTTGTTGGTTTGGCCATATGCTGTATATAATTAAACAAGTAAACATTCCAACAAATAGGAAGGCAATGTATTGGTAGAATTCATCCTTAGGACCCTTAAGGAAGAAATAAACCACTGTAACAAAAACATATGCAAACCATAAGAGGTAAGGAATAACAAACCACTCATTAAATGGAATATAGTCGTCTAACTTTATATGTATTGTAAATAGGTTCTTTGTATTATTGGCTTCTAGGTATAAGAACCAAGCCATATAGACAAAGAATAGGCAAAAGACCCAACCATGATTATATTTCTTGATTAGATTTTTAATTTGCTTCACAACTAAATCACCTTTCTTAAAATTATGTATAACCTTATAATATTATAGCATAGTCAAAAACCCTTAACAATTGATTCAAAATGAAATTAGGCAACTTAAATAAAACTTAAGAATTTATGAAAGACTAACTATTAAAAGTCAAAAGATAATTTAAAAATATTTTATGTATATTTGGTTTATTTTTATGCATTACAAAAACACCTGCCAAAGCAAGTTTTGAAAAATTATGTACTGATGAATTTATAGTTCTCGGGGCACTTGCACCTCATA
>JAAYRG010000126.1 GCA_012518885.1 Clostridiales bacterium
AAGAGTTAATCTTAGTTAAAACTTTTAATAGCAATTTATAAAAGAATATAAAGGTTTAAAACGGTTCTTACATAAAGTGTAAGGACCGTTTTGCCTTTTAAAATAGCCTTGTACTTTAATCTGTGAATTGATATAATATTAAGAACCTATAGAATATTGTAGCTTTTGGGCTAGTGGAGTGTTGTTAAGAGATAGTATTCTATAATAAAATTATAAGTCATAGATAGGTAGGGAGTTTCATGGCAAAAAAGAAAAAAATTATAAATCCCTTCCAAGATAATGGAACCATAAGGATTAATAAGTATTTAAGTGATGCAGGTTTTTGTTCAAGAAGACAGGCAGATAGGTATATAGAAGAAGGCAAGGTAACCATTGATGGTCAAGTTGCAAAACTTGGGGATAGGGTTGTAGAAAATCAAGAAGTAAGGGTAAATGGCCGTTTGGTTACTTACCAAGAAGAACTTATCCTTATAGCATTTAATAAACCAGTTGGTGTTGAGTGTACTGAAGATAGGAGGGTGCCTAATAATATTATTGACTATATTAATTATGGGAAGAGAATCTCCTATATAGGTAGACTAGACAAGGACTCCCAAGGGTTAATTCTCTTAACCAATGACGGAGACCTTAATCAAGCAATTGCTAAGGGCAGCAATTATCATGAGAAAGAATACGTTGTAAGGGTAAACAAGCCCATTACAGATAGGTTTATAGAAGGTATGTCAGGTCCAGTTCCTATATTAGGTAGGCTTACAAGGCCTAGTATAGTGACACCTATAGATAAGTATACATTTAAAATAATTATTACCCAGGGAATGAACAGGCAGATTAGGCGAATGTGTGAGTACTTTGGTTATAGGGTAACAAAGTTAAAGCGAATAAGGGTTATGAATATTACCTTAGGTCGCTTAAAAGAAGGGACCTATCGTAATGTTACAGAAAAAGAGTTAGAGGAACTAAAAGCGATTATTGAAAATAAAGAAAATGAAGATATGTAAGAGGTAATTATGGCAGATAAATTAAAGCGTATCAAAGAACTTGTAAAGCTACTTAATAAAGCAAATAGGGCATATTATCAAGAAGATAGAGAAATAATGAGTAACTTTGAATATGATGCCTTATATGATGAACTTGTATCTCTTGAGAGTGAGACAGGCATTGTATTATCTAATAGTCCAACTATTAATGTAGGTTATGAGGTACTTAGTGAACTACCTAAAACTACCCATGATGTACCTATGCTCTCTTTAAACAAGACTAAGGATACTGGAGAGTTGGTTTCTTGGCTAGGCAACCACGATGGAGTCCTATCATGGAAACTTGATGGGCTTACAATTGTTTTGACCTACAATAACGGAGAACTAACAAGGGCTGTAACTAGAGGTAGTGGTGAAATTGGTGAAGTTATCACTAACAATGCCCGTGTATTTACTAATCTACCCCTTAAAATATCATATACTGGTGAGTTAGTACTTAGGGGAGAAGCAGTAATTAAGTATTCTGATTTTAATAGAATTAATAGTGAAATACCTGAGATTGAAGGTAAGTATAAGAATCCAAGAAACCTTTGTAGTGGAAGTGTTAGACAGCTTAATAATGAGATTACAGCTAAAAGGAATGTACATTTCTTTGCCTTCTCACTAGTAAGTACTAGTGATGATATAGATTTTGATAATTCAAGAATTAAGCAGATTGAATGGTTATCAAGTCTAGGATTTGACATAGTAGAATACAAAAGGGTAAATGGAGCCAATCTAGAGAAGTCAGTAGAATGGTTTGCAAGTAATATTACAAACTTAGATATCCCTTCAGATGGACTAGTTCTTACCTATGATGATATAGAATATGGTATGTCACTTGGAACAACGGCTAAGTTTCCAAGGGATTCAATAGCCTTTAAATGGGAAGATGAACTAAAGGAAACTAGTTTAATTGAGGTCGAATGGAGTGCTTCAAGGACTGGACTTATAAACCCTATAGCTATCTTTGAACCAGTAGAACTTGAAGGAACTACTGTAAGTAGGGCGAGTATTCATAATATAAGTATTATGGAAGCATTAGAACTTGGTCAAGGAGATACTATCCAAGTTTATAAGGCCAATATGATTATTCCTCAAATTGCAGACAACCTAACAAGAAGCGGAAGTATCAAGGTACCAGACCAGTGTCCAGTTTGCCATGAAAAGACTAGGCTTCAAAAGGATAATGATGTAAAGGTCCTATATTGTATCAATGATGAGTGTCCAGCCAAGAAAGTTAAGACCTTTGACCACTTTACTAGCAGGGATGCCATGAATATTGAAGGACTATCTGAAGCTACCATAGATAAGTTTGTATCTAAGGGCTTCATTAACGAAATATCAGATATATTCAAATTAGAAAAATACAAAGATGAAATTGTTACAATGGAGGGCTTTGGAGAAAAGTCATACACTAACCTAATTAATTCAATTAACCAGGCTAGAAAGACTAGTCCAGCAAGGTTGTTATATAGCCTTGGAATTAAGAACATTGGACTTTCAACAGCAAAGCTAATATGTAATAAGTTTGAGAATGATTTTAATAAGGTTATGAAGGCTACAAAAGAAGAGCTACTTACAATCCCTGGCATAGGGGAAGTAATTGCAGATTCTTTCCTAGAGTATTTTAGTGATGAAAAAAGGTTAGAAGAACTAGATAAGATACTTAGTGAAATAGAATTTGAAACAATAGAAAGCAACCAACCTCAGATATTACAAGGTAAGAACATTGTAATAACAGGTTCTCTAAACCATTACACCAATAGAAAAGAGCTCCAAGGAGTGATTGAGGACCTAGGGGGTAAAGTTGTATCATCAGTTTCAAGTAATACAGACTTCTTAATCAATAATAATAAAGAGTCTAATTCTTCAAAGAATAAGAAGGCTAAAGAACTTGGTATAGAGATAATTTCTGAAGAAGACTTTATAGCAATGATAAAGGAATAAAATATTACAAACCATAAAATGAGGTGATTAAAATGCCGATTAAGGTACAAAGCGATTTGCCAGCTAAGAGAATATTAGAAAATGAGAATATATTCATTATGGACGAGCATCGTGCCCTTACCCAGGATATTCGTCCTCTAAAAATAGCTATACTTAATCTGATGCCACTTAAGGAGGATACTGAAGTTCAGTTAATGAGATGTTTATCTAATACACCCTTACAAATAGATGTAACATTTCTAACTACTGCTACGTATAGGTCCAAACACACAAAGGCAAGCCATTTAGACCAATTCTACTATACTTATGAAGATGTTAAAGATACAAAGTTTGATGGTTTAATTATTACAGGAGCCCCAGTAGAGCAAATGGAGTTTGAAGAAGTAGACTACTGGGATGAACTTGTTAATATTATGAATTGGGCTAATAATAATGTTACATCCACATTATTTATCTGCTGGGCAGCACAAGCAGCATTATATCACCATTATGGGATTGGTAAAATACCTTTAGAAAAGAAACTCTTTGGTGTCTTTCCCCATAGGGTTCACCATAGAAAAGTTCCACTTGTACGTGGTTTTGATGACTTGTTTTATATACCACATTCTAGGTATACTACAGTATCACAAGAAGCTATGGAAGAAAATCCTGAACTTACAATTCTTTCTGACTCTAAAGAAGCAGGTGTTTTTCTTGCTATGGCCCAGGATGGGAGACAAGTCTTTATGTTTGGCCATCCTGAATACGATAGGATTACCCT
>JAAYRG010000127.1 GCA_012518885.1 Clostridiales bacterium
CTCATATGGTAACAAGGACTGGGACACCCTTAGTTAAGATTGGTGATGTAGTAAAAAAAGGAGATATTCTGGTATCAGGCGTGGTTGATGTTATCGGTGATAACGAAATCATAGTATCTAAGGAGCCTGTTTTTTCTGATGCAGATATAATTGCTAAGACCTATTATGAATATAGGGACGTTATACCCCTAGCTTATATTGATAAAGAATATACAGGAAAGAGCAAAAAAGATTATACTATTAATATTCTATCAAAAAAATTAAATTTGTATAAAACAAGGATTTCATTTAAGAATTATGATATAATTACCGAGGAAATTGTTTTTGAACCTATACCAAACTTTTATTTTCCCCTTAGTATGGTTAGTCATAAGTATGATGAATATATAGAAGTAGCTAAGGTACATACTAAGGATGAAGCTAGAGAAATAGGAGATAGTAATTTAAATAGGGTTTTGAACCATTTAAAAGAGAATGATGTTATAATACATGATGTGGATATAGATATAACTTACAATAAGAATTCTTGTATTATAGAAGGCAAAATTATAGTAGAAGAATCTATTGTTGCATATAAAAGAGTAAAGGAAAGTGAATGGAGGACCGATGTAGATGAGTCTATTGGAGATAGTGATTGATATACCCATCCAGCATCAAAAGAATATATTTGGCCAGTTTGATGCTTACATTAAAACTATAGAGAAAACACTTGGAGTTACCTTAGTAATACGTGATAACGACATAAAATTAGTAGGTAACGAGCCAAATGTGATTAAGGCCAAGGAAGTTATTAATGAGCTATATGAACTTTCAAAAAAGGGTAACACAATCACTGACCAAAATGTTAATTACCTATTGTCAATGACTATGGACGATAAAACCACTTCACTAGTTGAAATAGATAGTGACATTATTGCCCATACAATTAGTGGAAAGCCTATTAAGCCTAAAACTATGGGTCAGAAGGCCTATGTTGACCTAATCCGTAATAAGATGATAACTTTTGGCATTGGTCCTGCAGGAACAGGAAAGACATATCTAGCAATGGCAATGGCCATTACTGCCTTTAGGAATGATGAAGTTAATAGGATTATATTAACCCGCCCAGCTATTGAAGCAGGCGAAAAGCTTGGATTCTTACCTGGTGATTTGCAAAGTAAGGTTGATCCCTACTTACGTCCCCTATATGATGCCTTAAATCAAATAATGGGTAATGAAGCCTTCCTAAGGAACGTAGAGAAGGGTCTAATTGAAGTTGCACCACTAGCCTACATGAGAGGAAGGACTCTAGATAATGCATTTATTATTCTAGATGAGGCCCAGAATACCACTCCTGAGCAAATGAAAATGTTCTTAACTAGAATTGGGTATGGTTCTAAGGCTGTAGTTAATGGTGACTTAACTCAAAAGGACCTACCATCTTCAAGTGTATCTGGTTTAGAACATGCTATTAAGGTATTAAGTAAAGTTGATGAACTAGGATTTGCTTATCTATCCGATAGGGATGTTGTAAGGCACCCACTTGTTCAAAAGATAGTAAGGGCATATGACATATATGATAAAAATCAAAGCCAAAAAAGAAAAGAAGCGGGCCCTAAATTTAGCCGTAAACTAACATCTAATCGTGGTAAAAGGTCGGATTCAAGGGGTAAGAAATCAAATAGATAAAGTAAAGCACAATTAGCTACAAAAGAAAAATTATTAACGGAGAAGGGTGTTAGTATGACAATTAACATAGAATATGAAAGTGACATAAAATTAGACTTAGATTATGAGGATATAATTACTAAGGTAATTGACAAATCTCTTGAACTTGAGAAGTGTCCTTATGAAATAGAACTTAGTGTAGTTTTAACAGATAATGATTCTATACATGAAATTAATAAAACATATAGGAATATAGATGCTCCAACAGATGTCCTATCATTTCCTATGGTAGACTACGACATACCTGGTGATTTTTCTGATCTTGATGAATATATTAACGACTACTTTAATCCTGAAACTGGTGAATTAATGTTAGGAGATATTATAATTTCTGTTGAAAAGGTCATAGAACAGGCTAAGGAGTATGGACATTCAAGAATAAGAGAACTTGCCTTTTTAGTGGCTCATAGTATGCTACATTTATTTGGCTATGATCATATGGATGATGAGACAAGCCATATTATGGAAGGTAAGCAAGAGAATATTTTAAGTGAACTAAATATCAGGAGGTAGGTAGGCGATATGAAAAAGTACTTATGGGTAATACTAGTAGTAATAGCAGTTCTAGCTTTAACTGGATGTGGTAAGAAGAATACAGATGAAGAAGTAGTAGTAACTGAGGAATCAACAGAACCAACTACGGAGACAGTTATTGAGACAGAAGAAGAAACTGAGGAAGTAGTAGATGAAGAAGAGATACCAGAGGGATATGTTAAAAGTAGACTTACCGGCCTTCATGTAAAGGAAGAAATAGGTACAAAAAGGCCATATGCCCTTATGCTTAGTAATGTAAAAGAAGTTAATCCTCAAAGTGGTATATCACAAGCATCAATTATTTATGAGGCCCTTGTTGAAGGTGGAATTACAAGAATGATGGGCCTATTTGAAGATTTTGATTCTGATAGGATAGGTTCTATAAGAAGTGGTAGACAATACTTTGCTAGTATTGCAGATGAGCACAATGCTATATTTGTAAGTTATGGTGAATCAGCATATTGTACAGAGAAAATAGCTGAACTTGGCCTCAATCAACTAAGCGGTTTAAAAGGGGAAGGTTCAACTGTTTTTTATCGTGATAAATCACTTAAGGCACCCCATAATGCCTTTGCAAGCAAGGAAGGAATCCTTAAAGGTACAGAAATTAGAAAGTATAATACAGAATATGATAATAGTTTAAATAATCATTTTACATTTGCAGGCAAGGAATTTGACTTAGAAAGCGATCAAAATGTAAATAAATTATCAATTAAGTTCTCTAGCTATCAATCACCCTATTTTACATATGATGCTTCAAATAAAGTATATAAGAGATTTCAATATGGCGGAGAACATATAGATGCTAATACTGGTAATCAATTAGAATTTAAGAACATAATAGTCCAATTTGTTCAAGGATTTTCAATAGATGAGACAAAAACCTTTTCTTTTAAAAAGGCCAGTGGACAAGGCTTTTATATAAGTAATAGAAAAGCTATTCCAGTAACCTGGGATAAAAACGAGCAAGATAGAAGTATGGTCTATTATGGACCAGATGGTAATATCTTAAAGATGAATCCAGGAAAGACTTATATTGCGGTATTTCCTGCAGATAGGCAATCAGATATTGTCATAGAATAAATTACACGACTTATTTTTACATACAAGGTACTTAGGAGGAACTTATGGCAACTAAAAAATCAAGTAATAATTTTCTAGTACAAGGCGGACTACTTGCTTTTGCGTCTATATTTGTACGATTTATAGGATTATTATATAGGATTCCATTAAACAATATCATAGGCGACGAAGGAATGGGATATTATTCAAGTGCTTACTTAATATATAATATTGCATTATTAATTTCTTCCTATAGTTTACCTTTGGCAGTTTCAAAGCTTGTTGCATCAAGAATTATTACTAAACAATACAAGAACTCTTTTAGAATTTTTGTTGCTGCACTAGTAGCAGGGGCCATAGTAGGTCTAGTAGCTTCATTAATTGTATTTTTTGGTGCAGATTTTTTTGCCATTAATGTACTACAATCACCAAGAACAGCTATTCCCCTAAGGGTTTTATCACCAACAATTTTTGTTTTTTCTATTATGGGTGTATTTAGAGGTTTTTTCCAAGGAAATAATTCAATGATTCAAACATCAATTTCACAAATAATAGAGCAAATTTTTAATGCTATAGTAACCTTAATTGCATCCTATTATTTAATGAGACAATTTAGTTTATCAATTGACTCTGCTGCCTATGGTGCAGCAGGTGCTACCCTTGGGACCTTACTTGGAGCAGTAGCAGCACTTGGCTTTTTAGTATTTGTATTTTTCCTAAATTGGAACTACATAAAAAGAAAAGTTAATAATGACCCTACTACTTATGTTGATACATATTCAGCCATCATGAAAATGCTTGCAATTACTGTGGTTCCAGTAATATTAAGCCAGACAGTATATCAACTTAGTGGGGTTTTAGATACGTCTATTTTCCAACATGTCATGACTAATCTAGGATATAGTGAAGCAGAAAGGAATTCCTTACTTGGTATTTATAGTAATAAGTTTAACTTACTTACTAAACTGCCAGTATCAGTTGCTACAGCCATGGCTACAGCTATAGTACCAAGTATTGTAACTTCAAAGACAAATGGAATGATGATGGAGGTAAAGAAGAAAATTAATTTAGGAGTAAAAAGTAATATGATGATTGCTTTTCCTTCGGCTGTTGGCCTTAGTGTATTAGCATCTCCAATATTACAGTTGCTCTTTGGTGATTCTAGGGAACTACCTGCAAAGATGTTTCAAGTTGGTTCTATTGCGATAGTATTCTTTACTTATTCAACAATAACTAATGGAGTTTTACAGGGTCTAGACAAGATGCACAGACCAGTTATTCACTCAACAATTGCCCTAGTTATCCATACTATTATATTATATGTTTTATTAGAATATGCTAAGATTGGGATATTTGCGTTGGTTCTTGGTAACATTATATTTCCTCTTATTGTTTGCGTCATTAACTGGATTTATATTAAGAGGCTTTTAGATTATAATCAAGAGATAAGGAAGACTTTTGTGATTCCCCTTATAAGTTCTATCATTATGGGGGTTATTGCTTGGTTAGTTTATAAGGGAATGTATATAGTTACTAGCATGAATTCAATAAGTACTATTATTTCACTGTTTGCGGCGATTATCGTTTACTTTGCCTTCTTATTACTACTTAAGGGTGTTACAGAAGATGAACTATACCAAATTCCAAAGGGAACCTTACTTATAAAAGTGGCAAAGAAGTTACGTTTGCTATAAAATTACCATAAATTTAATATTGGGATTGTATAAAGGCTAAAAACTAGCGAATACTAATATCAAAGGAGTGATTTTTGTGGATAACAAAAAGATATTAGTCTATTTCGTTAGTTTTCTTTCTTTATCCTTATTATTTACCGGAGCTTACTATTTTAGTTATAAAAAAGCCCTGGAAGATTTTACTAGGGCAGCTAAGGAAAGAAATGAGGAACTTATTATGTCTTTAGAAGAAAGAGGTATAATTATAGTTCAGGATGATAATAGAAATGAACCAAATAGTGATAAATACAACAAGGATGATATTCAGGCTACAAGTGGTAATAACAAATATATAGATAAGCAGATACAAGCAGTGGATAATCTTGATGAAGTAGTAGTAGAACCAACAACAAGGTATATCCTTCAAACCTACGATTTAGTAAAGAATGATAGACTTGAAGAGGAGTTAAGGGTCCCAAGTTATTTGGTTGGCCTAAGTAGGCAGGAGGTAATAGACTACCTAGAGTCCTATATGGATGACTTACCCTGGAATGAATTTAGGGATGGCCTAACCTCCTATGAACTTATATCTTTTTCAAAAGAAGAAATAGTCATAAGAAAAACATATAATTCTAACCTAGTCGAATACCTGTTTTTTATACAGGCAATTGATGATAAGATCGTTGTGTTCTATTCTGACCAAAAAACCGTTTATGATTATACTAATATGTCTACCTATCGCTTAAGTGAAGAAGAAAAGTCTAAACTTGAAGAAGGATATTATATTAAAGACCTAGATGAACTATATGCAGTTTTAGAAAATTATACTAGCTAATGTTGATATTACTAGCAATAGCTAGTATACTTTTGACTTGAATTATTATCATGTTCTGATAAAATAGACTTATTATATTTCCGCTTAATAAGGGGTGTTTTTTTGAAAGAAATTATTATTGTAGGTGGTGGAGCCTCAGGACTTATGGCTGCAATTGTGGCAGCAAGGCGTGGTAGAAGTGTAACCATACTTGAACATAAGGATAGGGTAGGAAGGAAGATTCTTGCTACTGGTAATGGAAGATGTAATTATACTAACCTATATATGGACATTTCCGGGTTTCGCAGTGATGATATAGATTTTGTCAAAAGGGTATTGAAAAAGTTCTCCTACGGGGAGGCTATAGAATTTTTTATTGATCTTGGTATATATCCAAAGCAGATAAATGGATATGTTTATCCATATTCAGAACAAGCTAGTTCTGTTCGTGATGTATTAGAACTAGAAGCCTTGCATCTTGGTGTTGAAATATTAACTAATGTTAAGGTTAATGAGATTACTAAGGATAGTAGTCACTTTGTTATAAAGACTAGTGAAAAAGAATTTACTTCTAAGAAGCTTATACTAGCATGTGGAGGTAAGGCTTATGAAAGTCTTGGTTCTGATGGTAGTGGATTTGACCTAGCAAGAAAGCTTGGACATAGAATTATTAAACCCTTACCAGGACTTGTACAACTTAGGTCTAGTGATAAGTTTCTTAAGCAAGTTAATGGCGTTAGAACTGATGTGAGGGTGGATGTCTTAGTTAATAATGACCTAGTTGCTAGTGAAACAGGTCAACTTCAATTTACTAATTATGGAGTTTCTGGCATACCCATTCTCCAGATTAGTAGGTTTGTTTCTAAAGCCCTTGATAAGTCCATGGATGTTAAGTTAGCGATAGACTTATTACCAAATGAAGATTGGCAAGATTGTATGGACCTTATAGAAAGCAGGATAGAATTTTGTCCATACAAGACCTTAGAAGAACTCTTTATTGGACTATTTAATAATAAGCTTGTTCTTTGTCTGCTTAAGAGGGCTAACCTTTCTAAAGATATGGAATGTAATAAGCTTAATAAGAGTAATTTAATAAAACTTATTAATATAATAAAATATTTTGAAGTAAATATTAATAACACCAATCCATTTGACCAAGCCCAAGTAACTGTAGGTGGTATAGACACAGAGCAAGTAAACAGTAAGACCATGGAATCAAAGATAGTAAAGGACCTTTACTTTACTGGAGAAATACTTGATGTAGATGGTACTTGTGGAGGCTATAACCTTCAGTGGGCCTGGTCTAGTGGTTACCTAGCAGGTAGTTCTATATAGATAGGAAGGATAGGTATGCAAGTACATAGGACAGATATACAAAAACATAGAAAATCATTTATGGACAAGAAAAGAATAGTTGTCAAAATAGGTTCAAGCTCTCTAACACATCCAGAAACAGGTAAAATTAACCTAGTTAAAATGGAAAGGTTAGTAAGAATATTAACAGACCTTAGAAACATGGGTAAGGATGTAGTTTTAGTATCTTCAGGTTCGATTGCTGTTGGTAGGCAAACCTTTAATTTAAAAGAAAAGCCTAAGGAAAAGGCACTAAGCCAGGCATGTGCAGCAGTTGGGCAAGCAAGACTAATTATGATTTATCAAAAGTTCTTTGCGGAGTATAATCAAATGTCTGCCCAAATACTAATGACCAAAGATACTATGCTTAATCCTATTAGTAGGGAGAATGCCCTTAATACTTTTGAAAAACTATTTGAAATGAGCGTAATCCCAGTAGTTAACGAAAATGACACTGTATCAACAGATGAGATTGAGTTTGGTGACAATGATACCCTATCAGCTATTGTTACTGCCCTTATAGATGCTGATTTACTAATTCTACTATCTGATATAGATGGCTTATTTACAGATGATCCTAATGTAAATCCAGATGCTAAGTTTATTGACTATGTTGATTACATAGATAAAGACCTAGAAGATATGTGCAAGGGATCAAATGGAGCTTTTGGTACAGGTG
This sequence comes from Clostridiales bacterium, assembly GCA_012518885.1. Taxonomy (GTDB): domain Bacteria; phylum Bacillota; class Clostridia; order Lachnospirales; family Lachnospiraceae; genus JAAYRG01. The sequence goes on from JAAYRG010000127.1 coordinate 7,823, forward strand.
GCATGGCTACTAAGATAGCTGCTGCAAAGATTGCAACTGATTCAGGAGCTGATATGATAATCGCTAATGGACATGATGTACATATAATTGAAGATATTTTTGAGGGTAAGAATGTGGGAACCCTATTTACAGCTCACAAAATCAAGGATTTTGTTTTACTTGATTATATAAAAACACCCCAGTACGGTGGTAAGGAATAACTTTAAGTATATTTTAGATAGGAAGGATATATTATGGATAATATAGAATTAAATATAGATAGAATTAACGAACTTTATAGAAAGTCAAAAAGTGAAGGACTGAGCCAAGAAGAAAAGGAAGAACAGGCAAGCCTAAGAGCAAACTATATTAAAGCGATTAGGAGAAATCTTAGAGGTCAATTAGAAAACATATCAATTGTTGAACAAGATGGGTCTATTACTAGCCTTTCAAAGAAGGGTAAAAAAGGTAATAAGTAAGAGTAATATTGCTGTTTATAAAACAAAGGGCTTATCAGATAATTAAGAAAGGATGTTTATATGGATTATTTGATAGATTTAGGTAAGAAGGCTAAAGAAGCATCAAGAGTATTAAATACCCTAGGTCAAGATAAAAAGAATAATGCCTTAAAAAGAGCTGCCAAGCTATTGGTTGAGCGTGAAAAAGACATTATTGAAGCCAACAAATTAGATGTAACTTATGGACGTGAGAATGGAATGTCTGATGCCTTAATAGATAGGTTAACCCTAAATCACGATAGAATTCTTGGAATGTCACAAGGCTTATTAGACGTGGCTGCCCTAGATGACCCAATAGGTGAAGTTATTTCAATGAAATATCGTCCTAATGGACTGCAAATTGGCCAAAAGGTAGTTCCTATTGGTGTGGTTGGAATTATTTATGAGTCAAGACCCAATGTTACTGCTGATGCCTTCGGACTATGTTTTAAATCCGGTAATTCAGTGATATTACGAGGTGGTAGTGACGCAATTAATTCCAATAAACTAATAGCAAGGGTTATCCAAGAGGCCCTTGAACTTGAAGGTTTACCAAAGTATAGTATTCAGTTAATAGAAAAGACTGACAGGCAAGTTGTTACTGATATGATGAAGCTAAATGAATATATTGATGTCCTAATTCCTAGGGGCGGTGCTGGTTTAATTAAGTCTGTAATAGCTAATGCTACTATACCTGTTATAGAAACTGGAACTGGTAATTGCCATATATATGTTGATAAGGAAGCAAACTTTGATATGGCCCTTGATATTATAGTTAATGCTAAAACCCAAAGGCTTGGAGTTTGTAATGCATGTGAATCATTAGTAGTACATAAGGATATAGCAGGTGACTTTATCCCATTATTATATGATAAATTATCAAAAGAGAATGTAGAGATACGTGGTGATGACTTATCTAGGGAGATATCACCAGGAATAAGTCCTGCAAGTGAGGAAGATTATAGAACCGAGTATTTAGATAGGATTATATCCCTAAAGGTAGCAGACTCCATTGATAATGCTATAAGCCATATAAACTATTATAATACTAAACATTCTGAGGCAATTATTACACAAAACTATGACAATGCACTTAAGTTTTTAAACGAGGTAGATGCAGCAGCAGTATATGTTAATGCTTCTACTAGATTTACAGATGGAGCAGAGTTTGGCTTGGGTGCTGAAATAGGCATAAGTACCCAAAAGCTTCATGCTAGAGGGCCTATGGGACTTAAGGCCCTTACTACTACAAAATATATTATATTAGGTAATGGTCAAACAAGATAATAGCTGACTATTTTATATACAAATTTGGAGGATTTATGGAAATACAAAATGAGATAATAAATAAAGATGTTACACATGATAGGGTTTTTATAGAGGCACCTGATAAGGAGCCATATAGACAGTATTACTTTATGGCTGTTTTAAATAAACATGTTAAGAAGATAATAAAAGAAATTGATAGGCCTCTAACATATAGTATTCAAACCTTTGGTTGTCAAATGAATGCAAAGGATTCTGAAAAGCTAGCAGGAATACTAGAAAAAATCGGTTATGTACCTGTTGATTCTGAAGAAGCTGATTTTGTAATCTACAATACATGTACTGTTAGGGAGAATGCCAATCTTAAGGTATATGGCCGCCTTGGGTATTTAGGTAAATTAAAAGAAAAGAACCCAAATATGATTATTGCAATTTGTGGCTGTATGATGCAAGAGCCTACAGTTGTAGAAAAGATTAAAAAATCTTATCCATTTGTTGATATTATATTTGGAACACATAATATCTTTAAACTTGCAGAACTTATGTACATAAAAGTTGATGCGGATAGAATGATTATAGATGTATGGAAAGAAACAGATAAGATCGTTGAAGAACTACCTAGTGAAAGAAAATACTCTTTTAAAGCAAGTGTAAATATCATGTATGGATGTAATAACTTCTGCAGTTACTGTATTGTTCCTTACGTAAGGGGAAGAGAAAGAAGTAGAGATCCAAAAGATATCATTGCTGAGATTAAAAGTTTAGTAGCCGATGGGGTAGTAGAAATCACCCTTCTTGGACAAAATGTTAACTCATATGGTAAGACTCTTGAAGAACCAATGAGTTTTGCAGAACTTCTATTAGAAATCGACAAAATCGAAGGTCTTGAAAGAATTCGTTTTATGACCTCTCATCCTAAGGACTTATCAGACGAGCTAATTGAAGCTATGAGAATTTCAAAGAAGGTATGTAGACACTTACACCTACCTTTACAATCTGGAAGTAGTAGACTTCTTAAGATTATGAATAGAAAGTACACAAAAGAAGATTATTTAACGTTAGTTGATAAGATATACACTGCAATTCCAGACATATCCCTAACAACAGATATTATTGTTGGTTTCCCAGGTGAAACAGAAGAGGATTTTATGGAAACCCTTGATGTTGTAAAGAAGGTTGAGTTTGATAGTTCATTTACCTTCCAATATTCTAAGAGAACAGGAACTGCAGCAGCAACTATGGAAAACCAAGTTGACCCAGAGATTGTTCAAGATAGGTTTAATAGGTTATTAGACTTAATGAAGGAAATATCAGCTAAAAACGCAAACAAGCTTGAAGGAACAATTGGAGATGTATTAGTTGAGGATGTTAATAAGCAAGACCCATCTCTTGTAACAGGTAGATTAAGTAATAATACACTAGTACATTTTCCTGGCAAAGCAAGTGATATTGGCAAAATTATTCCTGTAAAGCTAACAGAGAGTAAAGGTTTTTACTATTTTGGCCAACCCCTAGTATAGATACTTATAAACAAATTTGTCTAATTTAATTATATAAACTTATGCAAACTCCTACAAAATATATTCATAGTTAACTTGACATTTAACGAATTAAAGTATAAAATTTATATGTTATATTTTTTAAAAAAATGTTATACTATGAAAATTGAATAAGGAGGTGCTACTGTGCAAGAGATCTTACCAATAGTATTTGCTATTTTAGTTACCTCAGTAATAGTTGCTCTTATTGCCTGGAAAGCTGCTATTGCCTACCGTAAGAAAACATATGAAGAAAAGGTGGGAACAGCAGAAGAAAAAGCAAGAGAAATCATAGATGAAGCTTTAAAAACAGCTGAAACTACGAAAAGAGAAGCATTACTTGAAGCTAAGGAAGATGCATTAAGGCGTAAGAATGAGCTTGAGAAGGAAACTAAGGAAAGGCGCAGTGAAATACAGCGCTACGAGAAAAGAGTACTATCTAAAGAAGAATCTCTGGACAGGAAAGCGGAAGCACTAGAACGGAAAGAATCAATAATAGCTGAGAAAGAGGATGAGCTAGAGCGCATGCAACAAGAAATTCAAGCGCTTTACCAAGAACAATCCCTTCAGCTAGAGAAGATTTCCGGATTAACCTCCGAACAAGCAAAAGAATATCTATTAAAAACTGTTGAAAACGATGTTAAACATGAAACAGCTTTATTAATCAAAGAAATGAATAATAGAGCAAAGCAAGAAGCCGACAAGAAGGCTAAAGAGTATGTTGTTACAGCAATACAAAGATGTGCAGCAGACCATGTGGCTGAAACTACAATCTCTGTTGTACAACTTCCAAATGATGAGATGAAGGGTAGGATTATAGGTCGTGAAGGCCGTAATATCCGTACCTTAGAAACTCTTACAGGAGTTGATTTGATTATTGATGACACGCCTGAAGCTGTTATTTTGTCTAGCTTTGATCCTATAAGGAGAGAAATAGCTAGAATAGCATTAGAAAAGTTAATAATCGATGGTAGAATTCACCCAGCCAGGATTGAAGAGATGGTTGAAAAAGCTCAAAGAGAAGTTGAAACATCTATCAGAGAAGCAGGAGAGGAAGCGACTTTAGAGGTTGGAGTGCATGGAATCCATAATGAACTTGTGCGCCTATTAGGTAAAATGAAATATAGGACAAGTTATGGCCAGAATGCCTTAAAACATTCTATTGAAGTGGCTCATTTATCTGGCTTGCTTGCAGGAGAAATTGGTGTTGATGTAAAACTAGCCAAGAGAGCAGGATTACTACATGACATCGGTAAAGCTGTTGATCATGAAGTTGAAGGTTCACACATTCAAATAGGGGCTGATTTAGCTAGAAAGTATAGGGAATCAGCAGTAGTTGTTAATACTATAGAGTCCCATCATGGCGATGTAGAACCAGAAACTTTAATTGCATGTATTGTTCAAGCAGCAGATACTATATCTGCAGCTAGACCAGGTGCTAGAAGAGAAACACTAGAAGCGTACACTAATAGGTTAAAACAGTTGGAAGATATTACAAATGGCTTTAAGGGAGTAGATAAGTCTTTCGCAATCCAAGCAGGTAGAGAAGTTCGCGTTATGGTTATACCAGAACAAGTTAGCGATGATGATATGACATTACTTGCAAGGGATTTGACTAAAAAGATTGAATCTGAACTTGAATATCCAGGACAGATTAAAGTAAACATAATAAGGGAATCTCGAGTTTCAGAATATGCAAAATAAGAATATTATTTGTATTTGAATATTATAGCTAAAACCTAATAATTCAGGTTTTAGCTATTTTAGATTATAGAGATATTTTTTGTAGAAATATTTATTAGGTAAAAACTAATAATTATACATTGATATAATATGGAATAATGTAGCATTTCAATAATCTTTAATAAGATGAGTAAACTAATACAAGTTTTGCTTGCTTTATTCAATCTAATATAATAAAATATTAGAAATATTAAGACTAAGAAATATATAGACTAATAATTATTAGAATTAATAAATATTATTACTAATATTTATTAATAGTAAATGAATGTAGAAGTAGTTGTTCACAACTAGGTTATATTAATAAGCTAAACTAAAGCAAATATTAGGAGGAATACAATGTCGCTAGAATTATCAAAGAAAGCACAGAATGTTAAGCCGTCGTCTACCCTTGCAATTACTGCTAAGGCCAAGGAATTAAAAGGAATGGGAATTGATGTTGTTGGATTTGGTGCAGGGGAACCAGATTTTAATACACCTGATAATATTAATGATGCAGCAATAGAGGCAATTAAGTCAGGATTTACTAAATACACACCAGCATCAGGTACTCTTGACCTTAAAAAAGCTGTATGTAAGAAATTTAAGGAATTTAATAATGTTAATTACAATGAGAATCAAATTGTAATTAGTAACGGTGGAAAGCATTCTCTAACTAATATTTTTCAGGCTATTATTAATCCAGGTGATGAGGTAATTATCCCAACTCCTTATTGGTTAAGTTATCCTGAAATTGTTAAATTAGCAGGCGGTACACCAATTTTTGTAGAAACAACTAAAGAAAATGATTTTAAAATAACACCAGACCAACTAGCAGCTGCTTGTAATGATAATACCAAGGCATTTATTCTTAATTCACCTAGTAATCCAACTGGAGTTGTGTATGATAGAGAAGAATTAGAAGCTATTGCTAAGGTTATAGTAGAAAAAGACATCTATGTAGTATCAGATGAGATGTATGAATATTTAACTTATGATGGTGCAGAACATGTAAGTATAGCTTCTCTTAATGATGAAATATACAAAAGAACAATTACATGTAGTGGAGTTTCAAAGAGCTATGCTATGACCGGATGGAGAATAGGTTATACAGGTTCTAGTGTTGAAATTGCTAAATACATGTCAAGTATCCAAAGCCATCAAACATCTAATCCAAACTCTATTGCCCAAGTAGCAGCGACAGAAGCTATTAATGGTCCTCAAGATGCTATAGTTACTATGAGAGAAGAGTTTGATAAAAGAAGAAAATATATATTAGATAGGGTTAATAATATTCCATATTTAGAGGTTACAAAGCCACAAGGAGCTTTCTATATCTTCGTTGACTGTTCTAAAGCCTTAGAAAGGTCTTATAAGGGAGAAAAGATTGAAACTACAAGTAAGCTAGCAGAGATTCTTATTAATGATTATAATGTTGCTGTAGTTCCATGCCAAGATTTTGGAAGTCCTAATTACATTCGTTTATCTTATGCTACATCTATTCAAGACATTGAAAAGGGTATGGATAGGATTCAAAAGTTTATTGAAACCTTATAATACAAGCAATATATTGATTTTATATAATAAGTAATAAATTAATTAGGGTGGTAGATATACTTTGTCATATAAGTACAAGGTAGATCTACCGCCTTTTTATATTTCCCCTAGATTTTAAAGAGCATTTTTTAAAAAGAATAGCATACTATTATATATAGAACTTATAGTTTTGCTTATAAATAGTACATTAAGGTTATTGATATTTATAAATATCATTAGGTGGGGGATGCTTATGAAGTACTTAAGTATGGTACTAAAGAAGTATGGAGAGAAAAAGACTGGAATATTTCTGTTTTCAGTTGGGGCTTTTGTTGGTTTAATTTTTTCAAGGATTTTCAAGGGCTTATACTGGAATAAGCTTGACTTATTAAATGCAGGCTACTTTGATTTTATTAAAGAAATGGAAATAAACTATAGAACTCTAAGAAACTATGTATTATGGAAGAATTTCAGGAATTTTATACTTATCTGGGGCCTATCCTTTACTAAGCTAGGGATTGGACTAATAAGCCTAATGATTTTATATTTTGGAATACAGTCTGGATTTTTTGTTTCAGTCTTAATTATGGGTTATGGACTAAAGGGCATACTCCTAGTTCTTGGATATACATTTCCCCAGATTATTGTATATCTGCCTGTATTAGTTTTATCTTTCCAAGGTGGATACTGGCTATGTAGAGACTTATATTTTAGTGGAATCTATAGGAAAAGTAGACTAGAGCTAGTAGCAAAGTACATAGTTTTTATAATCTTTCTTGGCCTTCTATTATTTATAGGGGCCCTACTAGAAACCTATGTTGGTTCCTTCTTTTTAATAAGGATATTGGGCTTATTCTAAGTATATTATAAAGATAAACATAAAAAAGGTCTTAAATTGTAGTAATGTAAGTTGAACAATTTAAGACCTTTATACTATTATATAAATACTTAATACTAGCCTTATATTAAGATGGGGGAATTACTTTACCTTATCAGCTATAGCATGGATAAGCTTTTCTGACTCTTCCCAACCTAAACATGGGTCAGTGATTGATTTGCCATATACATGGTCATGAGTACTTTGGCTTCCTGCTTCTATGTAGCTTTCTATCATAACGCCCCTAACAAATTTATTTAAGTCAGAGTTGATTGACCTGTTGTACATAATCTCAGAAACAATTCTTGGTTGCTGTGAGTAATCCTTATTAGAATTAGCATGATTAGCATCAATAATTACAGCTGGATTTTTAAGTTCTCTTTCTTGATACATGTTGTAAAGAAGAGTAAGGTCTTCATAATGGTAATTAGGAATTGATTGGCCATGTTTATTAACAGCACCTCTAAGGATAGCATGGGCATAAGGGTTGCCAGATGTTTGAACTTCGTAAGTACGGTATAAGAAGTTATGTTCAGCTTGTGCAGCTGTAATAGAATTAAGCATGACCGTAAAATCTCCACTAGTTGGGTTCTTCATACCTGCAGCACAGTCCATACCACTAATAACCAAACGGTGTTGTTGGTCCTCTACAGAACGTGCACCTACTGCCACATATGATAATAAATCCATTAGGTAGGATGAATTCTCAGGATATAGCATTTCATCTGCTGCTGAGAGACCTGTTTCTTTAAGGACACGAACATGAAGTCTTCTCATAGCCTTAAGCCCTTCGCTTATGCTAGGTTGTTGTTCTGGGTCTGGTTGATGAAGTAGGCCCTTGTAGCCCTCACCAGTTGTTCTTGGTTTATTAGTGTATACTCTTGGTATTATAAGTAATTTATCTTTAACCTCTTCTTGAACTCTTGCTAGTCTGTGTGTGTAGTCTAATACAGAGTCTTCATTATCTGCGGAACATGGACCTATGATAACAAGAAATTTGTCTGAGTCTCCCCTTAGGATTCTTTTTATTTCTTCGTCTCTGTCTGCCTTAACTTTTATATCCTCGTCTGATAAAGGGTAGGCTTGGCGTAGCTCAGCTGGGGATATCACTTTTTTCTTATATGTGAAACTCATATCATAACCTCCTTCAAATATTGGTTTTTATTTTAACCCTATTTATCTACTAAGTCAAGACAAATATTAGCGCTTTAAAGTAATAAAATCTAAGCTTATTACTGAATAATATGGTAATTTTACTAATAGTATGTAATACAAATAAAGTTTTGATATTATTTTGGCTAGGATTGATAAAATGGTTAAAGACAAAAAGGTAAAGTCGTTTTATTTGGCTATATTTATGAAAATTCTAGGTTTTATAGTTTTATTTTCTATATTAGTATATCTTATTGTGCCAAGGACTTCTTTTTA
>JAAYRG010000128.1 GCA_012518885.1 Clostridiales bacterium
ACCAATATTTTTCCCTCATCTAATAATTTATCAATAAATATAGCAAAACTATGATAGTAAATCTTAATTTACTATCATAGTTTTTACTAATCCTAATTAATGGCATGTTTTAACCATTTTCCTGTTACAAACCTTGTTATAAAGCAAATTGACCTAAAGGTCCAATCTGCAAACATAGCAAGCCAAACTCCAACAACACCCATGTTTAAATATACTGCAAAAACATAACTTAAAATTATCCTAAATAACCACATTGATAGCATAGAAATACTCATAGTAAATCTTACATCATTAGCAGAACGTAGTACATTAGGTAGGGTAAAAGAAGTAGGCCATATAAATATTGCAAAAACTGAATGTAAAATCGATAAAAGCCTTGCAAGTTCATAGGTCATAGGACTTAGACTATAAACACTAAGAAGAGGATTAATAAGAAGTATTATTCCTATATTTAAGAAGAAGGTAATTATATAGGCAAGTTTCATAAGTTTTTTAGTATAATTTTTTGCTTCATCAAACTCACGTGCTCCTATACACCTTCCAACTACTGTAATTGTTGCAAGACCAATTGCCCCTCCAGGAATTGCAGATATATTTGCAATATTTCCAGCCACTGCATTAGCACTTATTGCACTAGTCCCAAAACTTGCAATTATTCCTTGAACTAAAATCTTACCAATATGAAAAACGCTATTCTCTATTCCATTAGGAATACCAATAGTAGCAATTCTTTTAATCATAGGAAGGTTAAAATTAATCTTCCTATAACTATCTATAAATATAGGATTATAACGATTCTTAATTAATACCATAGTAATTATTGCACCAACTACTCGTGATACTAGGGTTGGTATAGCAACACCCTCAACACCCATTTTTAAAACATATAAACATATGGCATTACCTGCTATGTTAATACCATTTATAATTAGTGATATTCTCATAGAAATTTTCGAGTTACCCATAGCACGAAATAGAGCCGCACATCCATTATAAATTGCCAAAAACGGATATGATAAGGCTGTAATATAAAAATATGTCCTAGCATTCTTCATAACATCTGATGATATATCACCAAATATTAATTCTAAGATAGCCTTATTGGCTATTAAAGCAAAGATTGCAAAAATAACAGCTATTAGAGTTACTAATAATAGCAACTGTTTTGATGCCTCATTTGCCTTTTCCCTATTCTTAGCTCCTAGATACTGGGCCGCAACTATAGATCCACCTGTTGATAAAGCAGCAAATAAACCAATTAATAATATTGCAATAGAATCAACTAATGCAACACCAGATATAGCTGCCTCTCCAACACTTGATACCATTATAGTATCAGCCATACCAACAGCAACACCTAATATTTGTTCAATAATCAGTGGTATGATTAGAATTCTCAAATCTTTTTTTGTAAACACCTAGCAAGCCCTCCCTGATTTTAAGTCAAAATCTTTTTAAAAAGCCAACCTTTCATCACCATTTGCTAAGTAAATTATGCCACAATAAACAAAACCATATTTACTTAGCGTCCTTTGCATAGGAATATTATCCCTATGGGTATCAATCCTAATACTAGCTACCCCTCTATCCTTACACATTTGCTCAGTGAAATATATCATCCTTGCTACAATACCCTGGCCTCTAACACTGTCATCAACAGCTAATCTGTGTATTGTAACATACTCCCCATCTGATTGCCACTCACCATCATATATTTTGTTGTAAGTAATCTCCCCATCAAAAATAATTACTATAGTACCAATAACCTTATCTTCATAACAACATACATAGTTTAGTTCCTTACTAATATCAGAAATTATAGTATCTTCATTAGGATAATTATTCTGCCACTGATTAACCCCCTAGCCTTTAAAAAACCTTGGGCTTTTTTAATTATATCGTATATAGCGGGAATATCAGCGTCGGTAGCTTTTCTTATCTCTAGTCTTTCCATCAAACCACCCTTCATGACTGAATTTTATAACGTCTTATGTAATTAGTCACATACAATATTGACTTTCATAATTCTACACTATTTTCATCTTAATTAAAAGCTGAAAAAAAGTTATCTTTTTTCTATATGGTAGTTAGGTATATATAATATTTTGCATTAGCAATAAGACTGGTCCCTGTTAATTACAGGAGCCAGTCTTTTTTAATTAATAATTTTACTAAGTTTAAAAAGTTACAGAAATATAAGGTCTATTTACCTATTCGTACTCTACTACGTCAATCCATCTTAACAAGAATTCTCTCTCTTCTTCCTTACCCTTTACAAGTTGTGATGCAGCAACAATTGGTATCCATTTTTGTATATATTGTATAGCAGTATCTGATTTTTCTGAAAATAGTTTCAGATACTTTCTACCAATATCTTCTCTACCTTTTAGGTAAAACAATAAGTATGTTCTCGCAACATCTGCAGAAGCATTTCCTTGGGTAACATGGGACCAGTCAATAATATATGGAGTCCCATCTTCTGTAATAATTATGTTACTTGGATTAAAATCTCCATGGCATACTTTTTTATGCTTTGGCATTCCTGCAAGACGGGTATTTAACTCATAACGTGTTGTTGCATCTAAGCCTGTTTCAGATATTTTTCTAGCCATCTTATCATGAAGCTTGTTAAGTAGAGGAGCCCTTTTAGTATGTACTAACATTTGAAGGTCAACAAACTTTTCTATATACTCATCCACTTTATCTGGATTTGCCTTAATTAACTCTTCTAAAGTCTTACCTTCAATATACTCCATGATAATTGCCCATTTACCATCTATCTTTGTAACTTCAAGAAGTTTAGGAATAGCAAGGCCTGTTTCTTCAACTCTTGCTTGGTTTAAGGCTTCATTTAAAATATCTGATTTCGAAAATGTCTCTCCAAATAATTTTATTAATTTGTTGCCTTCACGATAAATAACCTTATCTTCTCTTTTTACAATAATGTTTTTAATATTATCTGTATTCATTATTTTACCTCCCCATAGTATGCATTTAAGTACATTTGTCTAATTTCACTCATAAGTGGATATCTTGGATTAGCCCCTGTACATTGGTCATCAAATGCTTGGTCAACCATTTCATCAAGAGTTTCTAAGAATTTAACTTCATCAATTCCGTAGTCTTTGATTGTTTTCTTAACCCCTATTTTTTCTTTTAGCTCATCAATTGCCTTTATTAGATTTTCAACTTTTTCTTCATCGTCTTTTCCTGATAAACCTAAGTAATTAGCTATCTCTGCATATCTTTCTAGGGTACGTGGGTGGTCATATTGTGAAAATGTACCCATTTTTGTAGGCTGCTCGCTTTTGTTAAATTTGATTACTTCATTTATTAATAGAGCATTTGCTATACCATGTGGTAGGTCATGGAATGCACCAAGCTTATGGGCCATTGAGTGACATATTCCAAGAAAAGCATTAGCAAAAGCCATACCTGCAATTGTTGCTGCATTAGCCATCTTTTCCCTAGCAACAGGATCATTAGGTCCATTCTCATAAGCCCTTGGTAAATATTCAAAGATTATTTTCAATGCCTTAAGGGCTAGACCATCTGTATAGTCTGTAGCCATTACTGATACATAAGCCTCTATCGCATGAGTTACTGCATCTATTCCAGATGCTGCTGTTAGTCCCTTTGGTGCATTCATCATTAGGTCTGCATCTACAATAGCCATGTTGGGTAGGATTTCATAGTCTGCTATTGGATACTTAACTCCTGATTCTTCATCTGTAATTACTGCAAATGGAGTTACTTCAGAACCTGTACCAGCAGTTGTAGGAATTGCTACAAAGTAAGCTTTTTCTCCCATTGTAGGGAATGTCTTAATACGCTTTCTAATATCCATAAAAGTCATACTAAGGTCCATAAAGTTAACATCTGGATGTTCATAAAGTACCCACATCATCTTTGCAGCATCCATTGGACTTCCACCACCTAGAGCTATAATACAATCTGGCTCGAATGAACGCATTTGAGCTGCTCCGGCTTTAACACAAGCTAGGGTTGGGTCTGGAGTTACATCAAAGAATACGCTATAAGAAATTCCAAGCTCATCTAACTTGTTAGTTACTGCACTTGCGAGGCCACTTTGAAATAAGAACTTATCAGTAACTATAAATACTCTTTTCTTATCCATTACTGTTTTAAGTTCATCTAAGGCAACTGGTAATGACCCTCTTTTTAAGTAGATTTTTTCAGGAACTCTAAACCAAAGCATATTTTCTTTCCTTTCTGCAACTGTTTTTATATTAAGCAAGTGGTTAACTCCAACATTCTCTGATACAGAGTTTCCACCCCATGAACCACAGCCTAAGGTTAATGATGGTGCTAATTTAAAGTTATATATATCACCAATACCACCTTGAGATGATGGTGTATTAACAAGTACTCTACAGGTTTTCATACTGTCTTGGAATTTTTCTAACCTTTCTTTAGCATTGACTACATCTATATAAATAGAAGATGTATGACCAAGACCACCATCATCAATTAATTTACTTGCCTTAGCAACTGCATCATCAAAGTCAGCTGCCCTATACATTGCGAGTACAGGAGAAAGTTTTTCATGCGCAAATTCCTCAGATAGGTCTGTACTAGTAACTTCACCAATTAATATCTTAGTAGTTTCAGGTACTTCAACACCTGCTAGCTTAGCAATTTTATAAGCTGATTGACCAACTATCTTAGAGTTTAGGGAACCATTTATAATTATAGTTTTTCTTACCTTTTCAATTTCTTCTTCGTTTAGGAAATAGCAGTTACGGTAGGCGAATTCTTTCTTTACCTTATCGTATACCTTGTCTAAGACAATTACAGCTTGTTCTGATGCACATATCATACCATTATCAAATGTTTTTGAATGGATTATTGAGTTAACAGCAAGAAGTATATCAGCACTATCATCAATTATTGCTGGTGTATTACCTGCCCCTACACCGATTGCTGGTTTACCAGATGAGTAAGCAGATCTTACCATGCTTGGTCCACCTGTTGCTAAGATAGTATCAGATTCACTCATTAGAAGCTGAGTAAACTCTAACCTTGGTTCATCAATCCAAGTAATAATATCTTCTGGTGCCCCAGCCATAACTGCAGCCTTTAGGATTATTTTAGCAGCTTCTATAGTAGAGTTCTTTGCTCTAGGATGAGGACTTAGTATAATACTATTACGAGTCTTAAGAGCTAATAAGGATTTAAAAATTGCTGTTGATGTTGGGTTAGTTGTAGGAATAATTGCTGCTACTACACCTACTGGCTCTAGGATCTTCTTTATACCAAATGCCTTATCTTCTTCTACAAGACCACATGTCTTAGTATCTTTATATTTATTGTATATGTACTCTGAAGCATAATGGTTTTTGATAACTTTATCTTCTACACAACCCATTCCAGTTTCTTCTACTGCTAATTTAGCTAGGGTTACTCTTGCTTTATTGGCAGCTAGTGCTGCAGCTAAGAATATCTTATCAACTTGTTCTTGAGAGTAAGTTGCATATTCTTTTTGGGCCTTTCTACTTCTTTTTATGACTTCCTCTAATGTCTCAATACTATTTACAGGTTGATATTCTTTATTCATTTTATTCCCTCCATAATGTTATCCATTAAAAATAATTTAAAGTATATGAGTTTGAAATTTTCTTATATGTTACACTTGATGAGATTGTTATTTTTTTAACTATGTTTGATAACATTTTAACATTCGCCCTTTATCTTGTAAAGTAATTTCTTGCCACGGAAAAATGCCATGTTTTTCCGAAAAAACACCAAAATATTAGTACTAACATGCAAAAACACATAATCAACTCTTCCAAAATTGACATCCTTTTTATACTAACCCATAACAACAACTTATTTATTTGTAAAAATCACAAATAAATAAGTTGTTGTTGTTAAAATTTTATCAATTATTTTGATACATGGACCTATCTCTTTCTACATAGAATTAATTACTATCCTTTTACTACTTTCCAAACTAGTTTTTACACCTATTTTTATCTTGAAATATACTTACTTCCTTTTATAGTATATCTCCACAAAAAATCCTTGGCTTCTTCTGCATAGTCTATGTTAATTCTTTTGCTACTTTCTATTTCAAACT
>JAAYRG010000129.1 GCA_012518885.1 Clostridiales bacterium
ATATATGATTAAGATATATAATTATAGAAAGTTGGTGTGTTCCTATTAGGAGCACGCAAGGAGGATAGAATAACATCATGGCAGAAAAACGTGATTATTATGATGTCTTAGGTGTTTCAAGGGATGCTTCAGATGCAGAGATAAAAAGAGCTTACAGGAAGTTAGCGAAACAGTATCACCCAGACTCTAATCCTGATAACCCTGAAGCTGAGGCTAAGTTTAAGGAAGCGTCAGAAGCATATGCAATTTTAAGTGATAAAGAAAAGAGACAAAAGTATGACCAATTTGGCCATGCTGCCTTTGCTAATGGATCAGATGGTGGCTTTGATTTCGGTGACTTTGACTTTAGTGATATATTTGGTGATTTCTTTGGTGGCGATATTTTTGGAGACTTATTTGGTGGTGGAAGAAGAGGGGCTAGCCAAGGGCCTATGAAGGGGGCTAATGTTCGTACATCTATAAGAATTACCTTCGAAGAATCTGTTACTGGTGTAGATAAGGAACTTGATTTAAACCTAAAAGAAGAATGTGATACTTGTCATGGTTCAGGAGCCAAACCAGGTACATCACCTGAGACTTGTAGTGAATGTAATGGTAGGGGTAGGGTAATACGTCAACAACAATCCCTATTTGGTATGGTTCAAAACGTACTAACCTGTCCAAGGTGTAATGGTAAGGGTACAATAATAAAGGAAAAATGTTCAGATTGTTACGGCGGAGGCTATGTAACTAAAAGAAAGAAAATCCAAGTATCAATACCTGCTGGTATTGATAATGGCCAGAGTATTCGTATTAGAGACAAGGGTGAACCAGGGATTAATGGTGGACCTCGTGGCGACTTATTAGTTGATGTTCAAGTAAGTAGACACCCTATTTTCTATAGGGAAGGTTACAATATCTACTCAACAGCCCCAATTTCATTTGCTCAGGCGGCATTAGGTGGAGATATAAGAATTAGTACTGTAGATGGTGATGTTTTATTTAATATAAAGCCAGGTACGCAAACTGATACAAAGGTACGCTTAAAAGGCAAGGGAATGCCTTCAGTTAGAAACAAACAAGTACGTGGAGACCATTATGTTACTCTTGTGGTTCAAGTACCAGCTAGCTTAAATGAAGAACAAAAGGAAGCCCTACGTAAGTTTGAAGCTAGCTTAACAGGAGATAGTGATTCTAAGGATAAGACCGATAAAGATAACAAAGATAGTAAAGAAAGTAAATTAAAGAAATTCTTTGGTGGAAAGAATTAAGATTGGAGAGCCTATGCAGTGGAATAAGGTTACAATATCAACCACAATTTATGCCCAAGATTTAATAAGTGCCATGTTATATGACATGGATATTTATGGTGTTGAGGTTGTAAACAACATCCCTCTTACTGAGGAAGAAAAAGAAGCAATGTTTATAGATATATTGCCAGAGTTAGATGAAAGTGATACAAGTGCCAAGGTTATTTTTTATTTGGAAAATGACCAGGATATTGTAAAAACCATCAAAGAGGTCCAGTTAGGCCTTATTAATCTTAGAGAGTCAGGTATAGATATAGGTAGTGGTAAGATTATCCTTGATATAACTAAGGACGAAGACTGGGCAAACAACTGGAAAAAATACTTTAAAGCCTTTAGAGTAGCGGATGATATTGTTATAAAACCTACTTGGTTAGACACTATAGAAGGTGTAGATGTAAAGCCAAGTGATATAGTAATCGAAATAGATCCAGATATGGCATTTGGTACTGGTTCTCATGAAACAACTAGGCTTGCTATAAGTGGAATAAGAAAATATCTAACAAAGGGTCAGTCTGTCCTAGACTTAGGTAGTGGCAGTGGTATTCTAGCAATTATTTCCAAGAAACTTGGAGCTAGTAAGATTACAGCTACAGATATTGACGGTAATGCTGTATTAACCGCGAGAGAGAATGCTAGTGTCAATGGTATTAAAGAAGATGATATTAATTTTATCCATGGAGATGTATTAAACAAAGAAGAATGTAAGGAACTTGACCAGCTAATAGGTCTAGAATCTTATGACATAGTAGTGGCTAATATTCTAACTGAGGTTATTATAAACCTATCAGATATAGTAGGAAAGTATCTTAAAGACAAGGGATACTTTATTTCTACTGGAATTTTACAGTCCAAAGCAGATAGAGTAAAAAAAGCCTTAGAAAGTAATAACTTTGATATAGTAGAAATGGAAACAATGGGAGACTGGGTATCTTTTGTGGCAAGAAAGAATAATTAGACTATTTGTAGGAGAATTTAGAATATGTACCGTTTTTATGTAGATGAGGCCAATATAAATAAGGATTATATACTAATAGAAGGTTCAGATGTAAACCATATTAAGAATGTTCTAAGGTTAAATCCTAAAGAGCAAATAATCGTTTGTGATGGCAAGGGTAAGGATTATAATTGCATTATAGAAGAAATTAGAAAAGACAGTGTTCTTGTAAATATAATTGATTCTACTACAAATGAAACAGAACTAGCTACAAAAATATACTTGTTTCAAGGACTACCTAAAAAAGACAAGATGGAATGGATTATCCAAAAGGCTGTAGAATTAGGAGTTTATGAAATAATTCCAGTTTCAACTAAAAGAACTATCGTTAAGATAAGTGACAAGAAAAAAGAAAGAAATAAGCTTGATAGGTGGCAAACTATAGCAACGTCCGCTGCCAAGCAGTCTAATAGAGGTATAATTCCAAGCATCTATGAGGTCCTAACCTTTTCGGATGCCCTTGATTATGCCAGAGACCTTGAGATTAAGTTGATACCTTACGAAAATGCAAAAGGCATTGAAGCTACAAGAGAAATAATTCATAATCTAAAAGGAACAAAATCAATAGGAATATTTATAGGCCCAGAAGGTGGATTCGAAGAAGACGAAGTTGATAGGGCTAAGGAACAAGGATTTGCCCCTGTCACACTTGGCAGAAGAATACTTCGAACAGAAACCGCAGGTCTTGCAATACTTTCTATGATTATGTTAGAACTTGAAGACTAAGAGTATAGTAGGTGAAAGAATGGAAGCATATTTAGATAATGCTGCAACAACAAGAGTTAATGAATCTGTAAAAAATATTATGGTAAAGGCTTTGATAGAGGACTATGGTAATCCATCTTCCCTACACGTGAAGGGTCTAGAGGCAGAACGATATATTAGAAATGCTAGAGAAATAATTGCAAAGCAATTAAAAGTTGAAGAAAAGGAAATCATATTCACATCAGGAGGCACTGAATCTAATAACCTTGCAATTATAGGTAGTGCCCTTTCTAATAAGAGGGCAGGTAATCATATAATTGCATCAAGTACAGAACATCCATCAGTATATAATGCGATGGGTTATCTTAAAGAGCTAGGTTTTGATATAAGCTATACTCCTGTTGATTCATATGGTAGAATTGATATAGAAGAGCTAGAAAAGTTAATTAACGAGAATACAATTCTCGTTTCTATTATGTATGTAAATAATGAAATTGGGTCAGTTAATGATATTAACCAAATAGCTAAGGTTATTAAAGAAAAGAATCCAAGTACTCTATTCCATGTTGATGGAATTCAAGCTATTGGTAAGTATGAAATATACCCTAAAAGACAGGGTATAGACCTATTATCTATAAGTGGACATAAAATTCACGGACCAAAGGGTGTTGGTGCCCTCTATGTAAGAGATAGGGTTAAAGTAAGTCCCTTATTATACGGTGGTGGACAAGAAAGCAAAATGAGGTCAGGGACTGAGAATGTTCCAGGAATAGCTGGTCTTGGCCAAGCTATTAGCGACATATATGAAAACCACACAGAAAAGATAGAAACCATGTATAGGTTAAAGCAAGAGTTTATAGATGGTATAAATAAGTTAAACGAAACTATTGGAGATGTATATGTAAACGGCCTTGTTGATGACCTAAGAGAGACTGCTCCCCATATAGTTAGTGTAAGCTTTAAAGGAGTTCTTGCAGAAGTACTCCTTCACGCACTAGAAGATAAAGGAATATATGTCTCATCAGGTTCTGCGTGTTCTTCAAACCAACCAGGTATAAGTGGAACCCTAAAGGCAATAGGACTAGGCCAAGACTTACTAAGCTCAACAATTAGATTTAGTTTTTCCGTTAACACTAGTTTTGAAGAAATTAAATACACTCTAGAAGAACTTGAAAAAATAGTACCAATTTTAAGAAGATACCAGCCACATTAATACCAGGATAGGAGAAGAATAGTGTATAAAGCATTTTTAATTAAATATAGTGAAATAGGTCTAAAAGGAAAAAACAAATATTTATTCGAAAACTCACTTATAAACCAAATTAAGAAATCATTAGAAAATATAGGTGACTTTAGAGTTGCTAAAAGTCAAGGTAGAATTTATGTAGAATGTCCTGACATATATGACTATGAAGAAACAGTTGCAGCACTTAAGACTGTTTTTGGAATAGCTTGGATATGTCCTGTTAAGATAGTTGAATCAATAGACTTTGAAGATATTAAACAAGCTGTAGGCGAGTTTATAGATAATAGATATGCAGATAAGAACTTCACTTTTAAGGTTGAAGCAAAAAGAGAGGATAAGAAATATCCCCTTACTTCACCACAAATTTGTGCCCAGATTGGAGCTCATTTATTAAACTTATATCCAGATATGAAGGTAGATGTGCATAATCCACAGGTAAAGCTAATGGTTGAAGTAAGAAGTAATACTTATATTTACTCTGAAAACATCAAGGGCTTAGGTGGAATGCCTGTAGGAAGTAATGGTAAGGCAATGCTCCTATTGTCTGGTGGAATTGATAGTCCTGTGGCAGGATATATGATAGCAAAGCGTGGTGTTGCTATTGATGCTGTATACTTCCATGCCCCTCCTTACACAAGTGAAAGGGCCAAGCAAAAGGTTGTAGACTTAGCTAAACTTATTTCAAAATATACAGGTCCAATCAATCTTCACGTAGTTAACTTTACAGACATTCAGCTATATATCTACGAAGAATGCCCTCATGATGAGTTAACAATTATTATGAGAAGGTATATGATGAGAATAGCAGAAAGCATTGCAAAAGAAACAGGAGCACTAGGTCTTATTACAGGCGAAAGTATTGGACAAGTTGCAAGTCAAACCCTAGAATCACTTGCTGCAACCAATGAAGTTTGTACCATGCCTGTATACCGTCCTCTCATAGGATTTGACAAGCAAGAAATAGTTGAAATATCAGAAAAAATAAACACCTATGAAACTTCAATTTTACCTTACGAAGATTGTTGTACAATATTTGTAGCAAAGCATCCAGTTACTAAGCCAAATATTAAAAAGATAGCAAACTCAGAAAAGAGATTAAGTGAAAAGATAGACGAATTAGTAGAAGAAGCTCTAAACACTAAGGAAGTAATCAAAGTAAAGTAAGCAAATAAGTGTATTGCAAAATTATTAAAATAAAGAATAGGTAACTTATTTAAACTCATAAAAAAAAGAGGATACATAATGTATCCTCGAATTTTTAAGATATAGTTAAATACAATTAGTTTAATTATTCAACGATAAAAGAGCTTAGTTCTGCTAGAATCTCGTAAACTTCTTCTTCACCATGAATATTTAATTCGATTGGTTTAGATAAATCTAAGCTGAAAATCCCCATGATAGACTTAGCATCGATAACATATCTTCCTGAAACTAAGTCTAAATCAGAATTATACTTAGTAACTATATTAACGAAAGCTTTCACCTTGTCTATTGAATTAAGTGATATTTTTATAGTTTTCATATATATGTTCCTCCTTTATGGTTTTATAGTTTATATATTATGAAAATATATTTATACTTGATTTTATAGTACATTTTAACACAGTAAAAGTCAATATACAAAGTAGATAAAAATGGAAGAAGCAAAATAGTGATAAATATAAGAGTTATGAGATTCCCAAAGGCTTAAATAGAAAGGAACAAAATGAATACAACGAATAACAACACAATCAATGATACTAAAACCGTAGCTTTTCATACCCTAGGTTGTAAGGTAAACACTTATGAAACCCAAGGAATGCAAAAGCTTTTTGAAGATGCTGGTTTTAAAGTACTTGATTTTTCAGATAAAGCAGATATATATGTTATTAATACTTGTACCGTAACAAACTTAGCTGACAGAAAGTCTCGCCAAATGTTACATAGGGCAAGAAAAATGAATGAAGATGCAATAGTAGTAGCTGCTGGGTGCTATGTGCAAACTTCTCAAGCAGTTAGTCCTGATGGGGATTCAAAGGCAGCAGAGGAAAAAGATGACTTAAAGGATACTGTAGATATAATTGTTGGTAACAATAATAAGAATGATATAGTTAAGATAGTAGAAGAATTTATTGCCCAAAAAGAAGGTAAAAATATTGAACCTACAGACCAAGATTACATGTATATCCTAGATATTGCAAAAGAAAGTGAATTCGAAGAATTAGCTGTAGAGTCTATGTCAGAAAAAACTAGGGCTTCTATCAAGATTCAAGACGGATGTAATCAGTTTTGTTCTTACTGTATCATTCCATATGCTCGTGGAAGGGTTAGAAGTAGAAGTGTAGAGTCAGTTATCAATGAGGTTACTAAACTTACTGAAAACGGATATAAAGAAGTTATTTTAACTGGTATTCATTTGTCATCATATGGAATTGATTTTCCTGATAATGAAGATAAGAAGCCTCAACTTCTAGAATTAATACTAGACCTATCTAAAATTGATAAGTTAGAGAGAATCCGTTTAAGTTCTCTAGAACCAAGAATTATTACAGAAGAATTTGCTAAGGTCTTGTCTAAAAACCCTAAATTATGCCCGCATTTTCACTTATCCTTACAAAGTGGTTGTGATGCAACGTTAAAGAGAATGAATAGGAAGTACACTACAAAAGAGTATAAGGAAAAGTGTGACCTTTTATGTAAATACTTTGATAATCCTGCAATTACAACTGATGTTATAGTTGGATTCCCAGGAGAAACTAAGGAAGAATTCGAAGCAACAAGAAGGTTTTTAGAAGATATAAACTTTGCTCAAATGCATGTGTTTAAGTATTCAGTAAGAAAAGGTACAGTAGCAGAGAAAATGCCAAACCAAGTTGGTGGAAGCATAAAAAAAGAGCGTAGTAACATATTAATTGAACTAGAAAATAAGATGAGACAAAATTACCTATCTTCATTTATTGGCAAAGAAGAAAAAGTTCTGATTGAAGAAGAAGTGGAAATAGACGGAATTTCATACCAAGTTGGTCATAATGAAAGATATGTTAAAATAGCTATAGAATCAGACAAAGACTTTACAAACCAGATTGTAGCCGTAAGGGTAATAAAAGAATTAAATGATGAAGTTATGTTAGGACAATTAATATAATTTAAGGTTTTAAAACTTTTGTTTATAAAAAGGTATTAGCTAAAAAGGCTTGCTTTTTAGCTAATACTATAAAAGAAATCAGATGGGAGAATATGAATATACATTTAAATATTTGTGAACTAGACTATTATAGATTGATATTTTAAGAAAAGTATATTATTATAGATGTAATTGATAGTTCGGAATAGGGATTATTATAACTACTTTGAATTTTTGGCACAAAGTTTAAGAACAAGACAAAAGAAGGACGTGGTGCTATGCAAAGATCAAATAATACTCAATATTTTACCAATATTCAAAAAGACAAGGATAAGATTGTTAAAGAAGTAATAGCACGTGTATATGATGCTCTAGATGAAAAGGGATATAATCCTGTTAACCAATTTGTTGGATATATTATGTCTGGAGATCCAACTTACATTACTAGCCACAAGGGTGCTAGAAGTTTAATAATGAAAGTTGAAAGAGATGAAATTTTAGAAGAACTATTTAAGAGTTATATTGATAACAATTTAAAGTAAATAAGCTTAGATTAATGGAGAAAATATGCGAATAATGGGTTTGGATTATGGAACTGTAACTATTGGAGTTGCCATAAGCGATGAACTACAACTAACAGCACAAGGAATAGAGACTATACGTAGGAAGAAAGAGAATCAGCTTCGTAAGTCACTTGCGAGAATAGAAGAGTTAATTAAGGAATATGATGTCAATTTGATTGTATTAGGCTACCCTAAGAACATGAATAACACAGTTGGTGAAAGAGCAGAGAGTACCGTAGAATTTGCTAAGACATTAGAAAGAAGAACAGGATTACAGGTTGAACTTTGGGATGAACGACTTACAACTGTACAAGCTGATAGAACCCTAATAGCAGGGGATGTTAGAAGAGAAGACAGAGAAAAGGTAATAGATAAATTAGCTGCAGTATTAATATTGCAAAACTATTTGGATTATATGTATAACAAGAGACAAAGAGATTAATAGATTGATATAATTAGTAGATATTAATAAGCTATTAGTTAATTAGAAAACTATTTAATTGGGAATAATAGAATTGGAAAACAAGTAAAATTATAGATAGATACACAAGAGTGTGAATTGGATTTAACATAGGAGTTAATAATGGATAATAATATAATAACTTTCATTACAGAAGATAATGAAGAAGTAGAATTTGTTTTGATAGAACAAACAAAATTAAACGGTCAAACTTATTTGCTAGCTTATAGTGTAGAAGATGAAGAGACTGCTTATATATTAAAGGATTTATCAGACGAAACAGATGAAACATCAGTTTATGAATTCTTAGAAGACGAAGAAGAGATAATGATAGTATCTAAGGTTTTTGAAGAAATATTAGATGATGTAAGTATTGAATTAGAAGACTAAAGAACAGATTTAATTAGTGCGATTATAGCTTAGATAGTAGATTAGGTTGGTGAAGATATGCCTGATAATCAAGAACGATTTAAAAAATTATTACGAGAAAACGGACTTAAAGTAACTTCACAAAGATTAATGATCCTAGAGGCATTAATAAAAAGACCGGATAAGCATTTAACTGCTGAAGAAATATATGAATTAGTAAAAGTCGAAAACCCAGACATAGGTCTGGCAACAATATATAGAACTATTCAGTTATTATCAGAGTTAAACCTTATTGACAAGCTTAACTTAGGTGATGGACAGGTACGTTATGAGATAGGTCAATTAGACAAAGATCATAATATACATCATCACCATCATTTGATATGCTTAAATTGTGATAAGATTCTAACATTTGAAGATGATTTGTTAGATCAATTAGAAGACACAATTGAAGAAACCATGGGCTTTAGGGTCGTGGATCATGAAGTAAAGTTATTTGGCTATTGCAGTGAATGTGCGGAAGAAGAGAAATCAAAGGAGAACTAAGAAAGTAGCTATCTATGCCTATATATAGGGATAGGCTATATATCTAGTGTTAAGAGGTTAACTTTGAGCCACATTTGTACAATATCTGCTATTTAAATTATAAGGACTGCACTTAATATAAATAATTAGATTATGGAGGTGCATTCTTTTGAACGAAAAGCAAAAGACATCAAAGAGTGAGACTAAAAGTGAAAAAAAGTCTAACAACAATGTAAAAAGTGTTAAAATTATACCCCTAGGTGGGTTAGAAAAAATCGGAATGAATATTACTGCATTTGAATGCGATAACAGTATTATAGTAGTAGATTGTGGAATATCATTTCCAGAAGACGACATGCTTGGTATAGATAGTGTAATACCAGATGTAACGTATTTAAAAGAAAATATTGATAAGGTAAAAGGGTTTGTAATAACCCATGGCCACGAAGACCATATAGGGGCCTTACCATATATACTAAAGGAAGTTAATGTTCCTATTTATGCAACTAGGCTTACTATAGGAATTATTGAGAACAAGCTAAAAGAACACAACATGTTACAAACAACTAAGAGAAAAGCGATTAAACATGGACAATCTATTAATCTTGGATGTTTTAGGATAGAATTCATAAAAACTAATCATAGTATTGCTGATTCAGCAGCATTTGCTATATTTAGTCCAGCTGGAACTATTGTTCATACAGGTGACTTTAAGATTGATTTCACACCAGTGTATGGAGAACCTATTGACTTACAACGTTTTGGAGAACTTGGCAAGAAAGGTGTTTTAGCACTTTTATCTGATAGTACCAATGCAGTAAGGCCAGGTTATACAATGTCTGAAAGGTCTGTAGGTAAGACCTTTGACCAAATTTTTTCAGAGAACAAAAAGAATCGTATAATAGTTGCAACATTTGCATCTAATGTAGATAGAGTTCAGCAAATTGTAAACTCTGCAGATAAGTATGGAAGAAAAGTTGTTGTGGAAGGTAGAAGTATGAAGAACATCGTTGCTACTGCTTCTGAACTAGGCTACCTAGATATTCCAGACAACATGCTTATAGATATAGAACAACTTAATAATTATCCAGATGATAAGATAGTAGTTATTACAACTGGAAGTCAAGGAGAATCAATGGCAGCCCTATCTAGGATGTCAGCTAATATTCACCGTAAGATTTCTATTAAACCTTCAGATACAATAATTTTTAGTTCAACTCCTGTTCCAGGTAATGAAAAGGCTGTATCTAAAGTAATCAACGAACTTTCAATGAAGGGTGCCCAGGTAATATATCAAGATACTCACGTATCTGGTCATGCTTGTGAAGAAGAGATTAAGCTTATATATGCCTTAACTAGACCTAAATATGCAATTCCAGTACATGGTGAATATAGACACTTAAAGGCTAATGCCCAAATAGCAGAGACTATGGGTCTTGAAAGACAGAATATCTTCCTGTTAGAATCTGGAGAAGTACTAGAGTTAAGTAAGGAAGAAGGAAAAGTAGTTGGTAAAGTACCAGCAGGAGAAATCTATGTAGATGGACTTGGTGTTGGTGACGTAGGTAATATTGTTCTAAGAGATAGACAACAACTATCAGAGAATGGATTAATTATTATTGTAGTTACACTTGAGCGTGGTTCTAATGAAGTATTATCAGGACCAGATATTGTTTCAAGAGGATTTGTTTACGTAAGAGAATCTGAAGATTTAATGGATGAAGCAAAAGATGTTGTAAGAAGTACACTAGATAAGTGTCAAAGAAAGAATATAACTGATTGGTCAAAGATGAAGAATGAAATTAAAGACTCACTAGGAAACTTCTTATGGAGAAAAACTAAGAGAAGACCAATGATTTTACCAATTATTATGGAAGTGAAATAAATTAAGATTTATATATAGATATAAGTAATAAAGTATTATATTTCATAATAAGTAAAGACAAAGTAAGGAATAAGGAGCATTAAATTATGGCATCGAAACCAAATACAAAAACAGATATAGTATTAAAGGCCACAAAGACTATACTACACCTATTAATCAATCTCCTATTTTATATGTTGATTATTTATATGGTAACAACTGCAGGCAAGTGGCTATATAACACATCTTATCAGATATTTGGAAACAAGGGAGTAACCCAAGGCGAAGGTGTAGATGTATACATCAAAGTAGACAAGGGTGAATCCACAATGAATGTTGCTAAGAAGCTTAAGCAAAACAAGGTAATTGATAATCCTTATTCTTTTTATATTCATGCTAAACTAAAAGATTATCCAATTATGCCTGGCACATTTACCCTTAATACTTCAATGGATTACGAAGAAATTTTTGCAATTCTTACTGTTCCTTTAAAGGAAGAAGAAACAGAAGAAAGTAAGGAAGCAAATGGGTCTAAAGATAATGAAGAGAAGGTAGAGTCTACTAAAGACCAAGATACAAGCGAGGCAACAACAGAATAATGAAAAAAGGCGAACCGTAAGATTGGCTTAAAGGTTCGCTTTTCTTATAAAACAGGAGAAAAATATGATAGTTAATAATAATATAATTGAGTATATTAATTCTCTTGAAGGAGAACTGCCAACACACCTAAAAGAACTAGAAGAAATAGCCCTAAGAGACAATGTGCCAATTATAAAAAAAGAAACTCAGAGTCTTATAAGGTTTTTACTTACTCTTATTAGGCCAAAACGAATATTAGAAATTGGTGCAGCTATAGGATTTTCAGCTATATACATGAGTGAGTATATGCCAGAAGATTGTACTATAACCACAATTGAAAAAGTAGAAATGAGACTAGAAAAGGCAAGAGTTAATTTGTCATCTTGTCCTAAAAGTGATAAAATATCCTTGTTAGAAGGAGATGCCCTTATTATATTAGAAGAACTTGCAGGAAAGGAAGAAGGCCTTTATGATTTTATTTTCTTAGATGCTGCTAAGGCTCAGTATATAAACTTTCTTCCCCATATCCTAAAACTTCTTTCTCCTAGGGGGATTCTTATAACTGACAATGTACTTCAAGATGGAACTATTGCAGGTTCAAGATATGCAATAAGAAGACGAGATCGAACTATCCATACTAGGATGAGGGAATACCTATATACAATAACCCATATGGAAGAGTTAGAAACAGTAGTTATCCCTATAGGAGACGGTGTAACTTTAACTACAAAAAGATAGACTTGTAACAGGTAGATATGTTATCCTAGTTAAGCTAGAATTTTATAATAGAAAGGTATTAGAATTATGAGTAGAAATAAAAAACCAGAATTATTACTCCCTTCTAGTAATCTAGAAGTGTTAAAACTTGCATTCTCATATGGTGCGGATGCAGTATATATAGGTGGAGAGGCTTATGGTATGAGGGCAAGAGCCAAGAACTTCTCCTTCGAAGATATGAAAGAAGGAATTGAGTTTGCCCATAAACTAGGCAAAAAAGTATATGTTACAGCTAACATTATTGCCCATAATGAAGACTTAGAAGGTCTTAGGGACTACTTTAAAGATTTAAAGGAAATTGGTCCTGATGCTGTAATTATATCTGACCCAGGAGTACTTGAGATTGCTAAGGAAGTAATTCCAGATATGGAGTTTCATATAAGTACCCAGGCTAACAACGTAAACTGGGCAACCTATAGATTCTGGCACCGTATGGGGGCCCAGAGAGTTGTTTCAGGTAGAGAATTATCCTTAAAAGAAATTAAAGAGATAAGGAACAATATTCCAAATGACCTAGAGATAGAAACCTTTATCCATGGTGCTATGTGTATTGCATATTCAGGAAGATGTTTACTTAGCAACTATTTTACAGGAAGAGATGCTAATAAGGGAGATTGTACCCACTCATGTAGATGGAGATATCATATAACAGAATCAACTAGACCAGGAGAATATCTACCTATCGAAGAGAATGAGAGAGGAACCTTTATATTCAACTCTAAAGACTTATGTATGATTGAATATATACCTGAGCTCGTTGACGCTGGAATTGACAGCTTCAAAATAGAGGGTAGAATGAAAACAGCCCTATATGTAGCAACAGCTGCAAGGGCATATAGGAAAGCCATTGACGACTATTTTGAGTCACCAGAGAAATACAAGGCAAATCTTCATAAGTACAAGGAAGAAGTTGAAAAGAATACCTATCGTGAGTTTACGACTGGTTTCTTCTTTGGTAAGCCAGGCCATGATGCTCAAATCTATGATAACAATACTTATATAAAGGCTTATACTTATCTTGGTTATATTGAGGGACAAGATGAAGATGGTTGGTATAAGTTAGAACAAAGAAATAAATTTAGCGTAGGCGACGAGATTGAAATAATGAAACCAGACGGAAGTAACCTTTATGTTAAGGTCTTAGGGATGAAGGACGAAGATGGTAATGCTATTGATAGTTGTCCTCATCCACAACAAAAGATTTCAATTAACGTAGGGGAAAACTTAGATAACTTTGACATCATAAGAAGAAAAGAAGATTAAATATAGGAGCTAGCTAATTATAGTTATAATTCAGTAATTAGCTATAATTAGCTGGCTTTTTATACATTTATAAGAATTCTCATATTATTTGATAAATTACAGCCTTATTATAAATAGACCAAGTCAATTTTAGTAGGAAAGGCACTATTTGTAGGATTTTTCATAAACTAATAATGAACCCTAATTATATTGAGGTGCTTAGTTCATTGAAATCCTTTCCTCATCCTCTTAATGCTAAGGAGGAAGCTGAAATAATAAGAAAATGTAAGGCTGGTGATAAAGAAGCTAGGGATATCCTTGTTATACACAATCTCCGCCTAGTTGCCCATATAGTAAAGAAGTACTATAATTCCAATAGAGATATAGATGATCTCATATCAATTGGCACCATAGGGCTCATTAAGGCAATTGATACCTTTGATCCAGACAAGGGCATAAGACTGGCAACCTATGCTTCTAGGTGTATAGATAATGAACTCTTAATGATGTTTAGAAGTGGAAAGAAGCAATCCAAAGAGGTTTATTTATATGAACCAATAGGGTCAGATAAGGAAGGACACGATATTAGTCTATTAGATATTCTTGAAAGTGTTGATGACGATATCGTAGACGAGATAGAACTAGAAAGTAATATAAAGCAACTATATGAACTAATGGATAAGGTTCTAACTGATAGGGAGAAGTTAATTATAGGAATGAGATATGGACTAGAAGATGATAAGCCAGTAACCCAGAAAATTATTGCAAAAAAAATAGGTATTTCAAGGTCATATGTCTCTAGAATAGAAAAAAAGGCTATAAAGAAACTTAGAGATAGTTTTTATACCACTAGCCAAAAATAAACTACTTTGCAATAACTATACTTATAAATGTTATAATGATAATGCAGGTGATACTTTTTGAACGTGTAAAAAATTCTACATGCAAAAAGTATCTTTTTGCATTAATCTAAAAATAATTAAATGATAATACTAATACTAATGCAAATGTGATGTAGGATATATAGATTTATTAAAGATATAAGTAGTTTCTTAGAAGACTTATGTAGTCTAAGTCAATTACTTGTTTATCAGAGCATGGCCTTACAACAACTGTAAATTATTACAAAAAATAGCTAATATACATCTAATATACTTGCTTAAGAATATGGAGACATGATATAATTTAATTGTAGGAAGTAACTTCAAATGTTTATATTTACTAAAGGATTTTAAAATATATTGGAGGATATAAATAAAAATAATGCTTACAGAATCAGTATTATTGTATAGTAATATTGATATCTGTGTTATTATGTAGTTGAGAGATACAATTATAATATAAAGAAAGATTTGCATAAAAACTATTATTTTTTTAAGGTTTTAAAATAAAAAGTTAATATAATAAAAATTATTATTTAATATAGATTAATATTATTATATATAATCTCATATATTAGTATAAAATAATTTATTGAAAGGATGGCATAATGGCTATCAAAAGAATTAGAATTGGCGAATTATTAGTAAATGCAGGACTTATTACAGAAGACCAGTTAAGAGAAGCCCTCCAAATTCAAAAGCATACAGGGGACAAGCTAGGGAACGTATTAGTACAAGAGAATTATGTTTCCGAGTCACAGATAATGGAGGTTCTTGAATTCCAACTTGGAATTCCATATATAGATTTAAGTAATGCTACTATTTCTAGTGAAGTCCAAAAGATGATACCCTACAACCTAATACGCAGACATATTGTAGTTCCTGTTAAACTAGAGAGAAACATGTTATATGTGGCCATGGAAGACCCATTAAACTTCATTGCTATTGAAGACCTTAGAATGGCAACTGGCTATGAAATTGTTCCTATGATTGCTCCCTTAGAAGCAATTAACAGAATTATAAGTAGGTTATATGGAACTGAATCAGCCGACCAGGCCATTAGAGAATTCCAAAAGGAAACCTTTGCAGCAAGAAGGTTGACTACTAGTTTAGAAGTAGATTCCTATGAAGTAGACTCAGCCCCCATAGTAAAGCTTGTACACTCTACTATAGAGTTAGCTATTTCCCAGTCTGCAAGTGATATACATATAGAACCTATGGAAGATATGGTTAGGGTAAGGTTTCGTATAGACGGTAAGTTACAAGAATCCACAAGTATACCTAAGGAAGCCCAGTCGGCAGTATCTACAAGACTTAAGATTATGGCAGGTCTAGATATTGCAGAAAAACGAATCCCACAGGATGGAAGGTTTGATTTTAGGACTAGCAATAAGGTGCTTAATGTCCGTGTGTCAGTTTTACCAACTTCACATGGTGAAAAAGTTGTTATGCGTATTCTAGACAAAACTAACTTTCTTATTCCTAAAGAAAAGCTTGGATTTACAAAGAATAACCTAGAGAAATTTGATAAGTTACTAAAGAATCCTAATGGGATAATATTACTAACAGGACCTACAGGTAGTGGTAAGTCAACTACCCTTTATACCATGCTTAGTGAGCTTAATAAGGTAACTGAGAATATTGTTACTATAGAAGACCCTATAGAGTATCAAGTAGATGGAATAAACCAAGTGCAGGTAAATACTAAGGCAGGACTTACATTTGCAAGTGCCTTAAGGTCCTTTCTAAGGCAAGACCCTGATATTATTATGGTTGGGGAGATAAGGGATAATGAAACTGTTGAAGTTGCTATTCGTGCGGCTATTACAGGCCACTTAGTTCTTAGTACTCTCCACACTAATGATGCTGTAAGTTCAATTTCAAGACTTGAAGATATGGAAGTACCATCCTATTTACTAGCAGTTGCCCTAAGGGGGGTAATATCCCAACGTTTGGTAAGAAAGTTATGTCCAAGATGTAGTACACCATATAAACCATCAGCATATGAACTGAATTATCTAGGTTTGCCTTTAGAAGAAGATTACACCTTTTATAAGGCAATAGGTTGCTCTAAGTGTAATAATACAGGCTATAGGGGTAGAATTGCAGTTCATGAGATATTCATTGTTGATAATGAAATTAGAGATATGATTTCTAGAGAGGTTTCAGTAAGTGAAATTACTAAGTATGCAATTGAGCATGGAATGTCTACACTTAAAGATGAAGCAATAAAATTAATAATGAAAGGTGTAACCTCATTTGATGAAGCTATAGATATAACTTATTCGTTATAAAAAAATCCATATCAAAGAGGTAATATTTTTCTTTACAAATGAACTTCATTGCTTTATATTGATAAAAGTTAGTTATAGTTACTATTATGATAATTAATAAATATACTAGTTTTAGAAAATAGGGTGAAAAATATGGATCTTATTTCGATATTAGAAACAGCAGTTAGGATGAAAGCATCAGATTTGCATATAACAGTTGGAGTACCAATTATCCTAAGGATACATGGTAGGCTTCAAGCCTTAGATGATAATAAGTTAATGCCTGCAGATACTGAGCGCTTTATTAGGGAGATAACTAGTGGACAGCAATGGGAAACCCTTAGGACAAGGGGAGAGGTGGACTTTTCTTACTCCCTACCAGGTGTTCAAAGGTTCAGAGTTAATGCCTATACCCAAAGGAATTCATTTGCAGCTGCTATTAGGTTAATTAATACTAGTATTCCAACCATAGAAGAACTTGGCTTACCACCAATAGTAAAAGACCTAACAGAAAAAAATAGTGGTATTATATTAGTTACAGGTCCGACAGGAAGTGGTAAATCAACAACTCTAGCGAGTATGATTGAGATAATTAACCAAACAAGAGATAAGCATATAATTACCCTTGAAGACCCTATTGAATACCTATTTAGACACAAAAAGAGTATAGTAAACCAAAGAGAAATTGGAACCGACACCCAGAATTTTAGCAATGCTTTAAGGGCTTCCCTAAGGCAAGACCCTGATGTAATTCTAGTTGGAGAGATGCGTGACCATGATACAATATCAGTTGCTTTAACGGCTGCAGAGACAGGGCATTTGGTGTTTAGTACCCTTCATACAGTGGGGGCAGCAGCAACTGTTAACCGTATTATAGATATTTTTCCTTCTAGCCAGCAAGAGCAAATTAGGTACCAATTATCAATGACTTTACAAGCAGTAATATCCCAACAATTAATAACTAGAACAGATGGAATGGGAAGAGTAGCGGCATTTGAAGTTATGGTAGCTAACCCAGCTATTCGTAATATGATTCGTGAATCCAAGATTCATCAGATTAATAATGTGCTTCAAACTAATGTAGCAAAGGGTATGAAGACCATGGATGATGCCCTAATTAACTTATACAGAAAAGGCTTGATTAGCAAAACGGATGTTTTAGAAAGATGTGTAGATTTAGACTATATTAGAAACCTAACTATGTAGCTAAAGGTGGTAATTATGGCAAAATTTCAATACAGGGCAAAGAGTATGTCGGGAAAAATTGTAGAAGGTATCTATGAGGCGCCAGAAAAGCAATATGTTATCGACATGATAAAAGAAAAGTCTTTTTATCCTTTAGAAATAAAAGAAATATCAGAAGGTAAAGACCTAAAAGAATATGAGTTATTTTCTAAAGTAAAAACCAAGGACTTAATAGTGTTTTGTAGGCAGTTTTCCGGGATATTAAAGGCAGGTGTAACCCTAGTTCAGGCTCTTAAGATGCTAGGAGAACAAACAGAGAATGTTATTTTGACTAATATTATAAAAGAAGTTAGTGACGACATTCAAAAGGGTAGTGGTCTGTCCCAAGCTATGGCTAAACATGGCAAGCACTTTCCACCAATCCTTATACATATGGTTAATGCTGGTGAAATCAGTGGTACTTTAGAAGAATCTCTTGATACTGTAGCCCTACAGTTTGAAAAACAAGACAAGCTAAGGAAAAAGGTAAAGGGTGCCATGACATATCCAATGATAGTACTTGTAGTAGCAGTGGTAGTAGTGGCCTTTTTATTAACTTTTGTAGTACCGACCTTTACGACAATCTTCGAGAGTTCAGGAGCCGACCTTCCTGGTATTACCTTGGTATTAATAGGACTAAGTGGTTTCTTAAAGAACAATCTAGTTGTTATTATTCTTATGGTAGTGATTATACTAGCAAGTATAAAAATTTATCTAAACACAGATGAAGGCAGATACAAATTTGATAGATTTAAGCTAAATATGCCCCTTATAGGACCGGTTCAGACAAAATCAGTATCAGCATCCTTTGCAAGAACCCTAACAACTCTTATGAGTTCAGGCGTTGGAGTAACAGAAGCTATTAGAATAACCGGCCAGGTAGTTGGTAATGCCTATGTAATAGAGAAGTTAAATATAATAGAGCAGCAGGTTAGTGAAGGTAAGGGCCTATATGGACCAGTAAAACAATCAAATATATTTCCCCCTTTGCTTTGTAATATGCTTATGTTAGGGGAAGAAACAGGAAACTTAGAAGATATGCTATCTAAGACTGCCAATTACTTTGAAGAAGAAGTAGATGATGCAACAGCCAAGCTAACTTCAATGTTAGAGCCGCTTATAATCCTATTCCTAGCAGTTATTGTTGCCTTTATAGTAATAGCAATTGCCCTTCCTATGTTTGAGTTATCTAATGTAGTTTAGGAAGTAATAAAAGTAATAAAATTAATAAAGTATAAGTTTAAAGTGATTAGATATTATGAGTATAAAATTGCTCTTAATATAATAAGTAATTAAATGTAATTAAAATAATATTATCCCGAAATGGATAGAAAATTTAAGGAGGAACAAGATATGAAACTATTTAAAAGACTAAGAGAAAATGAAAAAGGTTTTACACTAGTGGAGCTAATTATTGTAATTGCTATTTTAGCAATTCTTGCTCTATTGGTGG
>JAAYRG010000130.1 GCA_012518885.1 Clostridiales bacterium
TTATTGTCATAGGGTTAGTAATAATATTTAAAGACCGTATGACTGCTTTAGTTAATAGTATTTTCTCTTCGATTACAAGCAAGTCTAATACTATCCTAAGATAATGAGAAAAAATTACACTACAAAGGGCTCAATAACTGTATTTTTATCCATGACACTTCTAATAATTATTTCTTTAGTTATGACAACTCTTGAGGCTCTTAGGGCTTATAACATGTCTGTATATACCCAGAGAGCCCTGTATACTGCTCTTGATTCAGTATTAGCTGAGTATTATTATCCCTTGTTTAAAGAGTATCATGTGTTTGGATTAGATGGGGGATATGGTTCTAATACTATTAATGATGGTCTTATACAGGATAAGGTAAGTGAGTATATGGAATACACATTTAAGCCTAGTAAGAATATATCTTTTGCTGGCTACAATATCCCAATAAATAGTTTTAATATCTACAATATTAATACAGAAAGTGTACAGGTTGAAACAGTCCATACTCTTATGGATTATGGTGGAGACATGTTTAGGAACCAAGCAATAGACTACACTAAGTATAGGATAGCTGGTGAGGGAATTGAGACTTTACTAGAGAAGGTAAATTTAATAGACGATGCTAAGCTTAATGATATGGTAATGAGCCAAACCATTTTAGAAGAAAAGCTGAATGCAGAAAAAGAGATATCCCTAATAACTGATGACTTAATAGAACTAAGCAAGCTACTTGATGGGGTTGTTATTACAAGTAAGGGACCTAAAACTAACAAAGATGGAAGTCTTTATATTAATGATTCATTCATAAAAAAAATATGCAATTCTAATACGACCATTAATAATCCTTATCCATCTAATCCATGGGTTTCTAAATCATTAAAGGGAAGATATATAAACCCTAAAGAGATAATTAATACAACTATTAATTATCTAGACTTGTTAATAGAGAATAATAAAACAAGGGATAAGGCTGATACAAAAAAGGTTATAGAAGATTGTAATAAAAAGGAAGAAAAACTAATGAGTGATTTTAGGGCTAGTTTAAGTAATATAAAGAACCTAGTGACTAGCACTGATAACCTAACAAAAACGGCATTATTAACTCTTAAGAGGATAGATAAAAATCAAGTTAAAATAACTAATGCCATAAACAAGTATGAAACAAGATTAACAAGTATGAAGAATGATATTGGTGATAGTTTATATTCTAGTATCCTAGATGATTTTAAGGAATTAGAAAAATATAAGAGTAATAATAATAATACTTTTTATGACTTCATAAAAATGAAAAGTACCCTAGAAGAGAACCAGAGGATACTTAATAATATAAAAAATGAATTCAACATAACTATATCAACTAATGAAAAAACATGGTCACAAGGAAAACAGAAACTCATAAAAATAAGGAACTTGATTTCTAAATATAGCCATGATGGTTTACAGTTAGATTACAGCCTTCAAACTGATACTATAGAAGAGATGGACTTTTTCGGACCTATTGTTGGTCTTGCTAAAGATGGACTCTTAGAACTAGTCTTACCTGATTCAAAAGGCCTTTCTGATAAGAATATAGGCAATATAAAGGTTAGTAGTTTACCTTCAAGTATTTCTAAAAACAAAGAAAAAGCTTCAGGAGACATATCAAAAAATTTAATAGGACTAAGTTTGAGTAACTCGTTTACAATATTTAGTAATATGGTAAAGGATTTTACAGAAAGCTTCACAGCTAATAACCTACTGATTAATTCTCTTGATGCCATAGGTGGGACTATCTTATATCAAAAGTATTTATTTGACCACTTTGCGACTCTTAAAACAGACTCAAAGGTAGAGATGCCCCTATCACTTGATTATGAAATTGAGTATTTAATTGAGGGAAAAGCATCAGATTTAGATAATATAAAATCTGTGGTAAGTAAGTTAATTACCTTTCGAACAATAACTAATACAATTTCACTACTTACTAATAAAACTAGTAATAAACAAGCCAACCTAATAGCAACATCTTTAGTTGGGTTTTTAGGTATTCCAGTATTAATTACAATTACTAAGACGATCATTCTTTTTATTTGGGGTCTTAGTGAGAGCCTTGTTGATGTATCAGCAATTCTAAGAGATAAAAGTGTGGCTATTTATAAGGGATTAAAAGATTTTCAAATGGATATTAATGAACTACCATACTTAAACAAAAAGCTAATTGAGCAAAAGGTAGACAAGGTTAAGTCTAAAAAATCTTCATTTTATTTAGACTATGAAGACCACTTAGAAATATTTTTATTCATTAAAAACAAGAAGGTGAAGACCTACAGGGCCTTAGACCTAATTCAAATAAATCTTCAAAACAATTATGAAGATTCATTTCTTATAAGCAATTGCATTTTTAGTATCAATGTTAAGGCAGATTTTTCTATGGACCAGAAGTTTCTAAATTTTCCATTTGTAAAGGATTCCATTAGCAATATTAATGAGGGTTATATTCACAGTATTAAGTTAGAAAATGCCTACTAAAAGCTAGCTATTCACTTTAATGTCTATAGGGTAAATTGTTATATCCGTTTCTTTAAGGTTAAAAAATAATAATCTCTCCAAGAAAAAGAAGCATTTATCCCAAGTTAAACAACAAACATACACTAAATAATTTCCAAAAAGAGCGGATATACCAATTTACCCTATAGAAGATAAAAGTATAGGTTAAAAAAGGAGTTACTTTTGAAAATTCATAGTACAAAAAACTATATTTTAAAGAAAATTAGGGGTAATAAAAACAAGTTTAAGGGTTCATTAACTATAGAAGCAGCCCTAATTATGCCAGTCTTTATTTTTGCTACTCTTGCCTTTATTTATTTACTACAGGTTTTGATACTTCATAATAATCTTCAAAACGCAATAACTGGAATAGGGCTAGATTCTGCTAAATACGGATATGTATATGAAACTCTGAGCGACTATATTGATAAGTCAGAACATAATAATAATGACCTAAGTAAAAAAGGTGAAGACGGAATAATTGATTCTAGTTTAGAAACATTTATAGCTAAGAGTATAGATAGTGTTTATTTTAAGACTAATTTATATACAAGACTTAATCCAGATAGTCTAAATAAGTCAGTAGTCCAGAATGGGTTTAGTGGTATTCATACCTACCTATCAAGTTTTATGGATGAAGATGATGAAGTTGATATCATCCTAAACTATAATATTAGGATTCCTCTGGTTTTTTTTAATGTTAGTGACTTTCAAGTAGTTCAGAGAGTAAAACTAAAGAGCTGGAATGGATATAGGCCAAGTCCTAGGTTTACTACCCATTATGGTGATTTAGAAGAGCAAGATGAAGAAATAGTTT
Source organism: Clostridiales bacterium (assembly GCA_012518885.1). GTDB lineage: Bacteria > Bacillota > Clostridia > Lachnospirales > Lachnospiraceae > JAAYRG01. The sequence goes on from JAAYRG010000130.1 coordinate 3,333, forward strand.
TTATTACCCAAACGGGGAATGTTTATCATGTAACTCGTAATTGTTCTCATATTAGTTTGTCTATTCGTAATGTCCCTTATAGTCAAGTAAAAAACTTACGAAATAATTCCGGAGGCAAATATTCAAGTTGTAACAAGTGTTGGTCAGCTAATGCTACAGAAGGTCTTGTTTATATAACAACAAGTGGAGATAGGTATCATGGAAGTAAGAATTGTAGTGGACTAAAGAGAACAATTATAGAAGTTCCAATATCTAAGGTAGCAGATAGGAATAAGTGTAAAAGATGTGGTAAGTAAAGGAGACTGAGTGGATTATCTTAATATATTACTTAAAGTAGTTTTATCTTTATGGCTCTTTTTCTGTAGCTGGCAAGATATTAAAAGACAAGAAATTAGTATCTTTTTGATTAGTCTAGGATTTATATCGTTGCTTGTAATATCCTTATTAAATGGGGACTTATCATTGGTAGAAAGAGTAGCAGGTATATTAGTAGGATTAGTACTCTTAATGCTAAATAGGATAACAAGGGGGCAAATTGGTATAGGTGATGGATTAATATTTTGTGTAACAGGTATATCTTTAGGATTTTTCTTAAATTCCATACTCTTACTCTATAGCTTAATTATTTCAGCGATTTTTTCAGGTTTTTATATGATAGTTAAAAGGGTAGGTAAAAAGACAACAATTCCATTTGTACCATTTGTTTTTATAGTATCATTGGGGGTATTTTTTATTGAGTAAATATAAGAATACTAGTGTAAAAGGCAGTTACACAATAGAGGCATCTTTAATTTTTCCCCTTGTTTTATATATAATTATAAGTCTTATTTATTTGGGATTCTATTTACATGATATCGGGAAAGTTCAGGCAATTGTAGATGAGTGCCAATTTAGAAGTAAGGGCTATATAGCAAAAGAGGTTGATTTAAACACTGGCAGCATATCTTATTCTAATTATATGGGTAGAAGTATTTTTTATCCTATTGATAATAATTTTAAAAGTAAGGAAGGACAGATTAAAAACTATATAAATACCAAATCAAAGGACAAGCTTTTTATATCTAGTATTAGCAATATTGAAGCTAAGGTAAGCCCTTATAGTATTAAGTTAAAGGTTGTGCTTAACTTTAAGTTTCCATTTAAGAGCCTTGAAACTTTTTTTAGGGGTAGTGAAAAGTCAATAATCGAAAGTAGGGAGAAATTACACAATCCGACTGATTTTTTAAGGGGATTCCAGGTATCTTATGATTTGATAGAGAAGGTTGATGTTATAAATAAAGTAACTAGTAAACTTAATGAAATTGTAGGAGCGTTAAAATAAGCTATGGATAGGTAGGTTTAAAATGGAAGTAAGTTATATATTAGATATGCATACTAATTATCTAATCATAGAAAGTGATAAAGATGGGGCCAAGAGTTATATAGCTAAGATGATATTAAATAATAGGATCGAAGGCTTATTAAATGTTGAGCTACGATGTATAGATGATAAGGATTATTTCTATTATAATATAACTTCAACTGATTCTTTATGGAACATCTATGAGAGAAAGCTATTAGGGTATACTACATTAAAAAATGTATTAATAAAAATAATAGAGACGTTAGAAAGAAGTAGGGAATTCCTTTTAAATGAAGATGGCTTTATATTGAAACCAGATTTTATCTACCTTGATAAAGATGAATCCACACCATTACTATGCTACTATGTTAATTATTCTAAGCCACTTCTATCACAATTTTGTAGATTAATAGAATACTTTATGGATAAAGTAGATTATAAGGATGAAAGGGCAGTCTTGTTAGTCTATGCCCTATATAAGATTAGTAAAGAGACAAATGTAACCCTTGACCAAATTAAAGATGAACTCTTTAAGGACTTGATAGATGTAGACTTAAGTAATACATATAAAGAAGCTAAAGATGATAAAGATAGGATTCCTACTAAGTTAAACATTCAGGAACACGCCAACTTGCCTCCTAATAAAGATTATAAAACTAACCCTACTAGTAATTATATTACTGATAAAACATACTATAGTAGAAAAGCAAGTGATGAGAAAGAAGTTCTTGTCTATAGTAAGATGACATATATTATTACAGCTATATCAATGATAGTTATTTTAGTATTATTTATAATAATGTTTCAAAGTAAATTGTTATATAATAATTTTGGAACTAAGATAGATTTAATCAAACTTCTATGTTTTGTAGTTGTCATTGGTTGTGGAGAAGCATTGTTGCTTAGTAATCTATTTATTGAAGATAAAAAAGTTGTTAAGATTATTCCTAGTATAAGGGAGGTAGCTAACAACCTAGAAGATGAGAAAGCTGATTCTAACAGTAAATATTTATTGAAAGAAAGTCTTGAACCTTATGAAGAGGATCAAATAAAAAACTGTGACACATATGAGAACTACGAAAAGGAAGATATCTTTACAACGCAGGTTATACAAAGAGATGGTCCTTTAGATGAAGAAGATGACTTTAGTACAGAGATCTTGTTTAACTTTACAAATAGGATTAACAATTATTTTCTAGAATCTACAAATCCAGAAATTGAAAATATATACATAAATAGGTCACCCTTTATAGTTGGGAAAAATTTAAAGGGGGTAGACCACAGAATTAATGACAATTCAGTTAGTAGGTTTCATGCACGGTTATCTATAGATGATGATGCTGTTAGTGTGACAGATTTAGGGTCTTTAAATGGAACCTATATAAATGACAGTAAGATAAAAGAGCATATGTTATATAACTTGGATATTAATGATGAACTATCTTTTTCTAAGTGCAAGTTCATTGTTAAAAAAAGTTAATTTATACTTTGTTTACTTGTTTCAGGGCTTTACCATATGTATAATAAATATATAATAATTTTCAAATTATAAATGGTATTGTTACTTATAAGTTACAAGGGAGGGTTTATATGGAGAAGTATGTATTAGCATTAGACCAGGGGACAACTAGTTCTAGGTGTATTATCTTTGATAAGAAGGGGAGGATATGTAGCACATCCCAGAAGGAGTTTACCCAGATTTATCCTAAGTCAGGTTGGGTTGAACATGATCCTTTAGAAATATGGTCAACACAGATAGAAGTTGTAAAAGAAGCAATAGATAAGCTAGGAATAAGCATAGAACAAATAGACTCGATTGGTATTGCAAACCAAAGAGAAACAACAATATGTTGGGATAAGAACACTGGTAAGCCTATCTATAATGCAATAGTGTGGCAGTGTAGACGAACATCTGACTATATTACACAGATAAAGGACTCTGGTTTTGATAGTGTTATTAAGGAAAAGACAGGCCTAATTCCAGATGCATATTTTTCAGCAACAAAAATAAAATGGATTTTAGATAATGTAGAAGGTGCAAAAGAAGAAGCAGAAAAAGGAAACCTTCTATTTGGGACTGTTGATACTTGGCTTATATGGAATCTAACAAGGGGAAAGAGTCATATAACTGATTATACTAATGCATCAAGGACCATGTTGTTTAATATAAAGGCACTTAATTGGGACAAGGAAATACTAGATAGGTTATCAATACCAATTAATATGCTACCAAGTGTAAAACCTTCTAGTACTCTTTTTGGATATACTGATAAGGATGTGTTAGGAAAGGAAATCCCTATAACAGGAGTTGCTGGTGACCAGCAGGCAGCCCTATTTGGTCAGTGTGGATTTAACCCCGGTGATGTAAAAAACACTTACGGAACTGGAAGTTTCATACTAATGAATACTGGTGTTGACCCTATAATGTCTGAACATGGGCTTTTAACAACTATAGCTGCTAATCCTGAAGGGGATGATGTTCAATATGTTTTAGAAGGTAGTGTTTTTGTATCTGGGGCAGCAATTCAGTGGCTACGTGATGAACTTCAAATAATTGAGTCTTCACCTGAATCAGAGGAACTTGCATTAGCGGTGGAGGATACTAATGGTGTATATGTTGTACCTGCTTTTACAGGAATTGGAGCCCCTTACTGGGACCAATATGCTAGGGGAATTATAGTTGGAATTACTAGAGGTGTAAATAAGAACCATATAACTAGGGCAACCCTAGAATCAATTGCCTACCAATCTTATGATGTTATACAGGCTATGAAACAAGATTCAGGAATCGAAATTAGAAATCTTAAGGTAGATGGTGGTGCTAGTGCAAACAACTTCCTTATGCAGTTCCAAGCTGATATTTTAAATACTAGTATACAAAGACCATTATATATTGAAACAACTGCTCTTGGAGCAGCCTATTTAGCGGGGTTAGCAACAGGTTATTGGAAGGATAAAGATGATATAAGGGAAAACTGGGAATTATCCAAGATATTTAAGCCAAGTATGGATGAACAAGAAAGAGAACAACTCCTTAAGGGCTGGCAAAAGGCAATTAAGAGGTCATTTAGCTGGGCTGAATAATTAAACATAAATTAAGTTAAAACCAATACTAATACAAATATTTAAATGACTTGTATTAGTATTGGTTTTATTTTTTATAGAATAGTTCTTAGAATTATAGGGAACCTATAGTCTATTCTTGTAATGATTAAAACTTTATAAATTAAAGTAAATAAAAAAAAATAATAATAGTTAAGGTAAGTATTTTATTAACTTAAGTTAAAAATCCTTGTAAATGTGGGCCTTTTAATTTAATATACAAATATAATCAATATTATTTAGTGAGTGGGTTGGTAATAAGTTGTCACAACTTAAAATTAATTGAGAATAATAGCTATAAAAGGAAATTAATATGATATTAAAAAAGATATATATAAGTTTAATGAATTTAGGATTTAATAGTGTTGGGGTAAATAGAGACAATATAAGTTTATTTCAAAAGGTTATTAACCAAGAAATTTATATTGTTGCTATTTTTGATTGCCCAAGTGGCTTAGAATATACTTGTGAGCAAATATCCTATATTGATAAACAAATTAATAGTTATTATTACAGTAAAGGATATTCTAATGTAAACTCACTTGGAATTATATGTACTATGAACATCAATAATCTTAAAGATGTAAGTAGTATCAATAATAACTTTTGGTTTATAGATACTTATGAGAGACGACTTATTATATATGAAGATCAAAAGGATAGTTTTCTCAATCTAGAGGAGCAAATTCAGAATATATTAAGTGATAACAATAACAGCATGCCAAGTAGAGAAGGGCATGGAGTAAGTAGTAATTATCCTAACCATGTTAATACTACATCAACTAAGAGTATTCTTAGTAAGTTCATGTCTGAATGGAATACAGTACTGATTGTAACGAATATTTTAATATACATTATTGTTAATATTATTAGCAGGGAAAGTGGTAGAGACCATTTAGTTTTACATGGTGCCTTATATTGGCCTGCAATAGTTCATACCCATGAATATTATCGTTTACTTACCTATATGTTTCTACATGCGAATATTACCCACTTATCAAATAACATGCTGGTATTATTTTTCCTAGGTGATAATCTAGAAAGGGCAGCAGGCAAGTGGAGGTTTTTAGTACTTTACTTTGGTTCTGGTATAATTGCAGGGCTTGTTTCTATGTATTATAATATGGTTAAACATTATAATGTAATATCTGTTGGTGCCTCTGGTGCAATTTTTGGTGTTGTAGGTGCAATGGTTAACATTGTAATAAGAAACAAGGGCCGTCTTGAGAATATAAGTGCTAGACAGATGGTTTTATTTGTAATTTTTAGTTTATATGGAGGATTAACTAGTCAAGGGGTGGATAATGCAGCCCATATTGGTGGCTTGATTTCTGGGTTCTTATTAGCCGGACTTCTATATAGAAAGCCAAAAAAAGTTTATTAATTTGAGGGAGGCAACTTATGATTGTCAACATTTATTATGGTGGAAGAGGATTAATAGAAGACTCTACAATATATGTGGTGAATAAATTAAAAGAAACCTTAGAAGAAATTAGGGTGGTAGTGAATTTATATAATCTGTACGAACATGATGTTAATAATATACCAACACTAGTAAATACATTAAAGGATGCAGATGGAGTTATACTTGCAGTTAATATTGAGTGGTTAGGTATTGGGGGCTTAATGCAACAGTTTCTTGATTCATGTTGGTTATACGGTGACAAGTCTAATATTAAGAAGCAATATATGATGCCAGTTGTAATATCATCTACCTATGGTGAAGAAGAGGCTATGGACTATATAAGAAAGGCATGGCAAGTCTTAGGTGGAAAAGTTTGGCCAGGCATTTGTGCTTATGTAGAAAACCAAGTAGAGTTTGAAACAAATAAGCAATACTCACGTTTAATTGAGGATAGTGCTGAACATTTTTATAGGGCAATTAACCAGAAAAAGGAAACATTTCCTTCAAGTGCTAGCTTGTTTAATGAAGGTTTAACAAGAGGTATTAATGAAATAGTAGCTCCTGTAAATGGACAAACTACTAGGAATATTTTTGATGAAACCTATGTTAAAAAGCAAAAAGAGGATATAGAAGAGCTTGCTGCACTTTTTAAGGGTATGCTAGAGAAGAAGGAAGAACATAGTAATGAAAAGGATTATATTACTATTATAAAAGAAAACTTTCATCCAATAGCTAATTTTAAGGCATCTTACGCCATACAGGTATTAGATCTTAACAAGACCTTGATAATAGAGGTAGATGGAAGTAATATAAGTTGTTATTATGGTGATAAAGAAGATTCCGATGTGTTTGTTAAGATAAATCAAGAAGGAATGAATAGTTTGGTGGGTGGAGCTACAAGTTTTAACGAGGCCTTTATGTCAGGAGTACTGACTGCAAAAGGCAACTTTAACGTTTTGCGTACATTTGATCAATTGTTTATATTTTAAAGTAAAAGAATATTCGTTATTTTACTTGAATGCAATACAAAAAATAACGAATATTTACTATAGGAGATTATTTAATTATTTTTGGTAAATATATAATTATTCGGGTTTCCTTATCAACAGTTTTAACTTCTATATCACCCATATGTGAGCGAATTATACTTCTAGATAATGGAAGGCCAAGACCACTTCCTGTTGGCTTTTTGGTTACGCGTAGATTAAAAATTTTATCTTTTATATCATCGGAAATTAGTTTGCCATTATCAATAATCTCAATAATTAGGTTACTATCATCGGCCTTGCATCTAATATGTACGTAATTACCTTGGTCTACGGCTTCCATTGAGTTTTTAATAATATTGACTAGGGCTTGTTGTAATCTAACTTTATCAATGGGATAGTTTATATAGTGCTGTTTTACATCTTCATCAACATAGAGTTTAAGTTCAACCTTTTGTTTTTCTGCAATAGGTTGAAAGCTATTTGAAACTGTTTCAATTAGCTCTAGTAAGTTATTATTACTAAGTCTTACATCTATACAGTTTCTATATTGTTTAAAGCTATCTAGTAATTCAATACAGTCCCTTACATCAATAGCTAGCTGGTCCCAATACTTATAGTTTTTAATTTCAGGATATTTAACTTCCATAAGTTGAATTGTGCTACTGATTAGGGTTAAAGGGTTCTTTATCTCATGGCATAATTTGCTAATTACATCATTATAATGGCTAGAGTAGTGATTAGCTATAAAGGAGTATTTTTCGCTTAGCTTTATGCTGTCAGTTAAATTCTTTGTGTCTACTTTAGTCATGTGTGGCACCTCCCCAAAAATATGCTATCAGATGAAGGTAATTATTACAAGGAAAAGGGACTTACAAAAATAGTCAAATATCGATAAAATAATAAATTAAAATAAATAATAATAATAACAAAGACCATAAAACAAGAGAAAGGAGACAAAACATGGAAAATAACTGTATATTTTGCAAGATCACAAGGAAACAAATTGGGTCTAATATATTATATGAAGATGATGATTTTCAAGTAATTCTTGATATTTCACCTGCTACTAAGGGGCATGCTATATTAATTTCTAAGAAGCATTTTGATAATCTTTTTAAAATGGATGAATCAACTGCAGCTAAATTATTCCCTGTTGTTTTAAAGGTCTCTAAAATTATGAAAGAAGAACTTAATTGTTCTGGCTTTAATCTAGTTCAAAATAATGGCAAGAATGCAGGACAAACCGTATTCCATTTCCACTTACACCTAATACCAAGATATGAGAATGATGGTATAGATTTTAGGTGGAATACTACTGAATATGCAGAAAATGAAGCAGCTAGTATCGCTAGCAAAATATATGATAAAATTCAGTAATGTATTATAAATTAATAGCTAAGTACATCTATATATAATTATAGGCCATAGTCTAGAAAAACTATTGGCCTATTTTTATTTACATAAAACATCTTATAATGATAAGTCTTTTATAAGACTTACTATAGTTGCTGTAGAGTCAGTCTGTTTACTCTTATTCATATTGCTTATATATTCTTCTTTATTATTATAAACAGTTTTTACAGCCTCTATAAGGCTACTAGGAGTTAAGTCTTCTTCTTTTAGTACATAAGAGAAACCTTGTTTCTCAAAGGAACGCGCATTTAATATTTGGTCGCCCCTACTTGCACCAAGGGATAGGGGAATTAGTATGTTTGGCTTTCTAAGGGCTAGTAATTCACATATTGCATTAGCTCCCGCTCTAGAAACTACAATATCTGTAGCTGCTAAAAGATCGCTTAACTCTTTGTTTATATATTCAAATTGAACATAGCCTTCTATGTTATTATATGCTGGGTCTGTCTTACCTTTACCACAAAGATGAATAATCTGAAAGTCTTTAAGTAAGTCTGTAAGGGAATCCCTAATTCTTTCATTGACTGTTTTTGCTCCGGTACTTCCGCCCATTACAAGTATTACTGGCTTGTTTAATGAGAAACCACAAAAATCAAGGCCTTTTATTCTATTTCCTGCAAACAATTCTTTACGAATAGGCGTTCCACTAAGTACAACCTTTTCTTTTGGAATATGTTCAAGAGTTTCAGGAAAATTAACACATACTTTATTAGCAAAGGGAATACTAATCTTATTTGCAAGACCAGGGGTAATATCTGACTCGTGAATTATACAAGGAATCTTTCTTCTCTTAGCCGCGATTACAACAGGGACTGAGACAAAGCCTCCTTTAGAGAAAATAATGTCTGGCTTTAATTCTTTTATTAGTGAAGATGCTTCTTTATAGCCCTTTATAACCCTAAACGGGTCTGTAAGATTTTTTATATCAAAGTAACGTCGTAATTTTCCAGAAGATATACCATAATAGGGAATGCCCATACCTTCTATTAACTTCTTTTCTATTCCATCATAGGAGCCTATATACATAACTTCATAACCTTCTTTTTGTAAGGAAGGTAGCAATGCGATATTAGGAGTTACATGGCCTGCTGTTCCTCCACCTGTTAAGATTATACGTTTCAAATTTGATTCCTCCATTTTTGATTCTTCTAGTAAGCTAACCTGTTCATCGTTATCAGTATACCATTTTTATAGGGGTGTGCAAGATTTGATTTTAATTTTAGGCTATAATGGCTTGTGTCTAGGTAAAAATTAATATATAATTCTTTTAATTTATATATTTAGTAACAGCAATTAATTACAAAGGAGAATTTAAGTGGATAGTATTGGTATTATAGGAGCTATGGATGAAGAAGTTAAAGAACTTCAAAAGCTTATGAAAAATACAAGAGTTAGGACCATTGCTACTATGGATTTTTATGAAGGAAGTATTAATGATAAGAATGTTGTAGTAGTTAGGTCTGGAATAGGTAAGGTAAATGCAGCTATTTGTACCCAAATCTTAATAGATAATTTTAATGTTAGATGTATTATTAATACTGGAATAGCTGGGTCTTTAGATGCTAAGATTAATATTGGTGATATAGTTTTATCATCTGATACAATACAACATGACGTAGATGTTAGTGCCTTTGGCCATGAGTTAGGTAAGATTCCAAGAATGGAAAGTTCAATATTTGTAGCTGATTCTGATATGGTAAGTAAGGGAAAGGATATCTGCCAAAAGGTTAACCCTGACACTAATGTTTATGTAGGTAGAATCTTGAGTGGTGACCAGTTTATTCAGGATAAGGAAAAGAAGGACTGGCTAGTCTCTAATTTTAAGGGTATGTGCGTTGAAATGGAAGGAGCCTCCATTGCTCATGTTGCAGCCTTAAATAATATTCCTTTCCTAATTATTCGTGCCATTTCTGATAAGGCTGATGGTAGTGCACAGATGGACTACTATCAGTTTGAAACATTAGCAATAGAACGTACTGTAAAACTATTAGTAGAACTAATACCTAGCTTATAATTTCATATAACATATATATCCCAATATATATGTTATGCCTTTTTACTGATTTCAATGCTATGGCAACAAACTTTTCATTGACACTAGCAGACATAAAAATTTAATAATAGAGCCAAAGCCAAGTAATTTACCAAAAAAAATGTTGAAAGAACTGTTTTTTTTAGGTTCAAAGCTTGGTTTTGTCTAACGATTCTTCCCCTTAAACCTTTAAAAATGCCTACTACTTAGCTATAATAAAGTGCAAAATAGAAGGTAGGTAAGGGGGATTATTTTGTTAGATACACTATATAATGTAAAAGTATTAATTTATACAATGATAGGGATTTTTGTGTTTGGTATGCTATTAAAAATAGCGTTGGCTATAGGATATTCACGGATGATAAGAGCTTCTAATAATATGGGGTCTACTACATATAAATTATTTAGAAATTTGAAATTAAAATTTGAAACATTCCATAAATTAAAGATTAATGTTAACAATGTGGATACATTTGTGGATAAGTGTATAAA
>JAAYRG010000131.1 GCA_012518885.1 Clostridiales bacterium
AGCCTTTACCTTGTTAAGCCTAGTTCTTTCTATATCTCCAACAACAAGTTGGTCAAGACCTGGTGGTATTACCCCAACCTTAGCTTCCAGGAATCCAGCTTCTAGGATTTCTATGTATTCTTCAAGTTGTAGCTTTTCATTACCTAGCAACTCTACTAACTTTTCAAATAAGTCTATTACTATTCCATATATTTGCTCATATTCTTTGGCTGTAGAAAACATATTCTTAGCTTCAAAATCTTGTTTATACTTTTCTAATTTTTCCGCTATATTAAGTTTCACTATATGATCATAAATAGTAATTGTATAGTCCCTTACTGTCTTTTCCCTATCCTTTAAAATCTTAGAAATAGGAGTAAAGAAGTCTACTAACTCTTCTCTTATTTCATTTATTCTTGTTAACTCACCTTCAACTTGACCCCTATATGTTTTCTTCCATTCCTTTTCCCACCTAGACTTGCCTCTTATTCCAAGTGCAATTATATAGTTCTCTAGAATGTCTAAATCATCATTGCTATAGTCTGTTAAACCACATCTTAAAAACCTAAATACACTTTCATAATCAAAGTCATTTTTTACAATATCAAGCATAGACCGAATCATTTCAACAAAGGGGTTGTTTAATAACTCCCTCTTATGGTCAATAAAAACCGGAATATTAGCTCTTTCAAACTCTCTCTCTAATATATTACAGTACTGGCCTATGTCTCCAGTTATAATCGCTATATCTTGATACCTATAACCCTCATCCCTTACTAATCTTTGGGTCTCACGTACAACATAACTAACTTCAGCCTTTGCATCTTCTGCAACATGTATACGAACCTGGTCCTGGTCCTTCTTGTATGATTTATAGGGATACCTAAATAAGTTTCTCTCTAAAAAGGCTAAGGCCTTATTGTCCCTAAACCTAATTACTTCACCCTTATTAGCCATATCTGGATAAATAGGCTTATCAATTTTTATATTATTTTCTTCTGCTATTTTGTATAAGTTATGGATTGTCTTTTTACTTAGATGGAATAGCTCAAATTCTTCCCCTAGACTAGTAATATCTTCTCTCTCATCAATAGTAACTGTGACTATAACCTTTTTTGCAAGCTTCATTAAAAGACCAAGTAACTTATACTGGGCCGGCGTAAAACCTGTGAAACCATCAAAAGCAATTACACTGGTCTTTATTAAGTCTGACTTACTAATAACATCACACAAGACATCAAGTATCTCTTCTTGAGTAATGTATTTCTCTTCTAGGTATTCCCTAAAACCATTATAAATGACACTGATGTCATGAAGCTTGTTATAAAGCATAGGCCTTGCCTCCAAGTCTCTACCTATTCTTTCCAAATCATCCTTGGTCACACTATATTGGAATAACTCAGATATTAAAGATTTTAACTCACTTACAAAGCCTATTTTTTTAGCCTCTCTACCAAAGAATTTTAAATCATCCTTACTTTGGGCAAGAACCTTTCTTAGTATCATACTCTTACCTGTATCTTCTAATACAGGCCTGTTATTACCACCAGTTTCTTCAAAAACTCGGTGGGCAAGACGTAAAAAACTCAATATATCTATATTCATAGTCCCATTATAAGGATGCTTTGTGACTATTTCTTTTTGAGTTTGCAAGGTAAATTGTTCAGGAACAACAATCAAATAATTAACATCCTTATGACTAATAGATTTATCAATTATTTCCTTATATAGTTTATGTGATTTTCCAGAACCACTGCTACCTAGAATAAGTTGTAGAGACATAAGACCCCCCCTTAGATATATTTTATAATTATATAATCCTATTAAGGATTTTATTCAATTTTATCATATTTGTAAGTTTCTACTAATAATATATATAAAGTATTTTTATGCAAATGTCTATTCATATTTGCCATATTGCATAGTTAGGATTGAATAGAAAGGCAAGGTGATAAAAGTTGTCAAATCCAAAAATCGTAGTAGTACAATTGAAAGAAATAATATACACAGTCATTTTTGCCGCACTTGGAATACTACTAATTATTCTTCTAGTTGCTATGTTCCTTAATAAAGATAGGGATTCTAGCCTTAGCAAAGAAGAAGCATTATACATACCAGGTAAGTACTCGGCTGCCCTTATATTAAACAACAATGCACTTAATTTAGAAGTCGTAGTTGACAAAAACCACATTAATTCTGTGGAAATAGTTAATATTGATGAAGCTACTACCACTATGTATCCTTTAATTCAGCCTTCGCTAGAATTAATTACAAAGCAATTATACGATGGAGTGGCTATTGAAGATGTGAAACTCTCGGAAAATGGCCAGTATACTCAAACCATTATGTTAGATACAATTAAGATTGCCCTTGAAAAGGCAAAAGTAAAATCTCCTGATTAATAGACTTTCTACAATCAAAGAAGCATAAAGATAAGAAAAATACAAACCAAATGTCTACATATTTAAAATAGTACAATAAAAAGTCCTCTTATTGTCATTCTAAGCAAAGAGAAAAATCTTCTACTGGAATAGAAGAATAATAAAAGTTTCTCCTAAACTTAGAATGACAAGAATGGACTAAATTGAAATTATAAATCCTAAGTCTATTCTTAACCTTACATTTCTTATAAGTTTAAAATCTCCTATAGGCAATGCTTTATCTTATCAAGTTCTTCTAACCAAGCTGTTCCACTAGCATCACTTGGCATAGACAAATCAGACCTTGGGGATACACAAACGCTTCCTACCTTTGGTCCATCTGGTAAACAAGAACGTTTAAACTGCTGAGAAAAGAAACGGTAATAAAAGCTTCTTAGCCATTTATAAATAATCTCTTTATCATACTTATTCGCAAATGCATGTGTTGCTAAATAGAATATTTTTGAAGGAAGAAATCCATATCTTAGGGCATAGTAGATGAAGAAGTCATGTAATTCATATGGACCTACAACATCCTCAGTCTTTTGAGCTATCTCTCCATTAACAGGAGGAAGTAGTTCTGGACTTACCGGTGTATCTAATATATCATATAGAACCTTCTGCAGTTCTTTATTATCCGTATTATCTCCTGTATATTGTATCAAGTATCTTACTAGAGTCTTTGGCACAGAGCCATTGACTGCATACATTGACATATGGTCTCCATTATAAGTAGCCCAGCCAAGGGCTAGTTCAGATAAATCTCCTGTACCAATCACGATGCCACCTACTTGGTTACTAATATCCATTAATACTTGGGTTCTTTCTCTTGCTTGGGCATTTTCATAGGTTACATCATGATTATTTATGTCATGGCCAATATCCTTAAAATGCTGGATTACTGCATCCTGTATTGGCACTTCTCTTAGTGATGCCCCAATATATTCTGCAAGTTTTAACGCATTTTCATAGGTCCTGTCAGTTGTACCAAAGCATGGCATTGTAACACATACTATTCCTTTTGGATCTAAATTCATTAAGTCAAAAGCCTTCTTGGTTACAATTAAGGCTAGGGTAGAGTCAAGACCACCAGATAGGCCTATCACAACCTTACTTACCTTAATATGTTCTAATCTCTTCTTTAAACCTAGGGCTTGAATACTTAATATTTCTTTACACCTGTCATTTCTATCCTCACTATTATCTGGTATAAAGGGTGAAGGACTTATATATCTTGTTAAGTCTACTTGTCTGTCCTTGTCCATATAAGAAAAGTCAAGTATCAAATAGTCATCGTCAAGGGGATTACTACAAGCCTGTCTAAAAATAGAACTTTTATTTCTTTCATTATGAAGTTTCTCAATATCTATTTCCGACACCATAATTTCATCAGGGTTTGAGATATCATCTGCTAAGACCTTGCCGTTTTCTGCAATGAGGTTATGGCCAGTGAATACTGCATCTGTAGTGGACTCTCCATCACCTGCATCAGCTTGTATATAGCCACATATTAGTTTTTTAGATTGAAGGCTTACAAGGTCTCTTCTAAACTTTGTCATGCCAACTATTCTTGGACTTGCAGAAGGATTAAGTAACAAGGTTGCCCCCCTTAGGCTATGGTTAACACTAGGGCTTATAGGTGACCATAGGTCTTGTCCAATTTCTACTCCAACTACTAGTTTAGAAAGGTTATTACATCTTATAAGTATATTAGTACCAAATGGTACCTCATAGTCATTAATGATTATTAACTCAGGCTTCTTGTTACCAGGGTTAAAATATCTGCTCTCATTTACATCAATCTGATTTAAAATAGTATCCTTTGGAATAATAGCAAGTATCCTACCATTTTGAATCACTGCTGCAACATTATAGAGTTTATAGTCTTTTAAAAAGGGTAGGCCTACAACAACTAAAATGTCCGTTCCTTTGGTGTAATCCACAATCTTAAGTAGACCTTCTCTTGCACTATCAATTAATATATCTTGAAAAAATAAATCATTACAAGTATAGCCTGTTAGACAAAGTTCTGGAAAAACCAGTATCTCCACTTGTTTTAAAATTGCACCTTCTATCAAACTAATAATCTTCTCACTATTATGGCTACAGTTAGCTACTTCTATCTTTGGTGTTGCAACACCTACCTTAATAAAGCCATATTTCATTAAGACCCCTTCTTTCTCTAAAAGATGTATATATACAAAGAAAGGCAGCTATTAAGCTGCCTCTTATCATTTGTAGTAAAACCCCAAAATGCCGGTTCCTGCATTTTGATTCCTAGCAGAGCTAGGTGGGATTCCGCATATAAGTCTCTACCTTCCGCTCAAAAGGCGGCCTGACATCCACTTATAGATTAGGATTCCCATGTATATGGTGTAGGTTCAAAATAACAGGAGTGTCGTACATCTCAGGAAATTTTCTTTTGTTTGTATTCTTATTATAACTCATTATATTCAATTATTCAAGATAATATGACAAAAAATGCGACTTGGAAACAATTACATAAATTTACGTTTCATGCTGAAGTCTTTCTTAAAGACTCTTTTTATAGTATTCTATGCAGGATAGGGCTTATCCTATTAATTTTTTTCATAGTATAATCCCCTAAACTACACCTGCACACTAATCTAGTGTTTAAAATGTCTCATGCCTGTAAATACCATAGCTATTCCATACTCATCACATTTTTTTATGGAGTCTTCATCCCTTATAGAGCCACCTGGTTGAATAATAGCTCTAATCCCAGCTTCATGAGCCGCTTCAACACAGTCATCAAATGGGAAGAAGGCATCAGATGCAAGAACTGCTCCCTTAGTAACATCTTCACCAATTAATTCCCTAGCATGATCAATGCTTTGCTTAGTAGCCCAAACCCTATTTACCTGACCAGGCCCAATACCTATAGTTTGCTTGTCCTTAGCTAATGCAATTCCATTGGACTTTACAAACTTAACAATCTTCCATGCAAATAAAAGGTCTTCCATTTCATCTTTAGTTGGCTCTCTTTTTGTAACAACCTTTAAGTTGTCTTCTTCCAATAGCTTTGAGTCAATAGTTTGTACTATTAAGCCTCCATTAACCTTCTTTAAATCGTATGCCTCTTCACTTTGTGGTGTTTTTATATCTTCTAGAAGGAGTATTCTAAGGTTTTTCTTTGTTTGTAATAATTCTAAAGCCTCTTGGTCATAAGAAGGAATAACAAGAACTTCTAAGAAAACTGACTTCATCTGCTCTGCCAGTTCTAGGGTTAACTTTTCATTTATAGCTACAATTCCACCAAAAATGGATATTTTATCAGCTTCATAAGCCTTATTCCACGCTTCTAAGATATCTTTACCACTTCCAACCCCACAAGGATTACCATGCTTACTTGCAACAACAGTTGGCTCATCAAACTCTTTTAGTAATTCTAGGGCTCCATTAGTATCATTAATATTATTAAAAGATAATTCCTTTCCATTAAGTTGCTTAGCATTAGCTAGAGAGCCCTTTAATTTTCCAACTTCTCTATAGAAGGCAGCCCTTTGATGTGGGTTTTCACCATATCTCATGTCTTGAACCTTCTCATATGTCATGGTTAAAGTATCTGGAAAACTATAGTCTTTTCTTTCTTTTCTAATATAGTCTGCAATTAGGGTGTCATAATTAGATGTATGAAGAAAGACCTTTTGCATTAAATAAAACTTAGTATCTAAGCTTACACTACCACTTTCTCTTAGTTCTTTTAAAACAATTTCATAATCACTAGGGTCAACTATTACAGCAACATCTTGGTAGTTCTTAGCTGCTGCCCTAAGCATTGTAGGTCCCCCAATATCAATATTCTCAACCACTTCATCCCAAGTAACATCATCCTTTAATATAGTTTCTTTAAAAGGATATAAGTTAACTATAACAAAATCAATTGTGTCAATATTCAAATCCTTAAGTTGTTCCATGTGATCCTTGTTGTCTCTTTTTGCTAAAAGTCCAGCATGAACAACAGGGTGAAGTGTCTTAACCCTTCCATCAAGACATTCTGGAAACTTTGTAATTTCTGAAACTTCAGTAGCCGCTACACCTTCATCCTTTAATTTCTTATAGGTACCACCTGTTGAAATAATTTCAATTCCTAATTGGGTAAGTTCCTTAGCAAATGAAACTATACCTGTCTTATCAGATACACTAATTAATGCTCTCATTATTTCCTCCTTATTTTGAAAAAGACCTAAAACATATATTTACTTGATAGTAACAAATATGGGATTCTAATAATAAGTATTTAAAGACACAAAAAAAGGGTAACATTAGCGTGTCTTAAGTAAGATCCCAATGTTGCCCAGGCGGTCGGCTAATATAAATAAAAACATCCTTTGATGTTAAATTATAATCATATAATAATTGTACTCCCTATAGGTTGATTCCTATTAATCCGCCAGTCGTACATTTTTATTTTACTTTATATGATTTGAAATTTCAATAATAAAAATAATATCCTTATAATATTTTATTCTTCCCCTTAATTTATATATAATTCTTAACTAGTAATATTGTATGGTTTACCTTTCTCTAGTATAATAAACTTGTTTTCTAGCTTTATGTCTACCTATATTGTAGATAAATATATTACTATGGAGGAAAAATGAAAAATAGAAATCTTAGCAAGAATTTTAAACTAACTGATATTTTAATAGGTATTATCTTTACCTTCCTAGTCCTATCAATAGGGGTAATATTTACAGTAAACTTTAGGCCCTTATACTATTTTGATATAGACTACCTAAATATTGCAGAAAGTTCAGGGTATGATAAGGAACTAATTAAGATAAACTATGATGTTTTGATAGAATACAACTCCCCCTTTTATGAAGGTGAACTAGAACTTCCAGACCTACCATCTTCACCTTATGGATTACAACATTTTGAAGAGGTAAAAGCTATCTTTATAGCCTTTTATTACATTGCCATAGTTTGTATTATTGCTTGTTCCCTAATAATATTTTATAAGAAAAAGCAAAAGGATAATAGCTACCTATTAGTGTCATCTATTACTGTAGTTGTACTTCCTCTACTAGTAGCCTTGTTTGCTGCTATTGATTTTGATAAAACTTTCGTGATATTTCATAAGATCTTTTTTAGGAATGATTATTGGATTTTCGACCCCAAGTTAGATCCAGTAATTAATATTCTACCCCAAACCTTCTTCCTCCATGCCCTAATATTAATAATAATAGTATTGTTCCTAGGAAGTATAAGCCTATATACTGCTTATAAATTATCTAAGAAGAAGTAAAACTCGATAATTTAAAAAGGTTTGTAAACAGATTTATTCTACTCACTGTTTACAAACCTTTTTTAAAATAAAATTAACCTAACCTGTATCTTTATAATATATCTCTAACGAGGCCTTTCGGCCTTATAGGGCAAGGTAATCTTAAACTCTGTCCCCTTGCTAACCTCACTAGTTACTTCTATATTCCCATCATATAGTTGAACAATATGTTTAACAATTGATAGGCCAAGACCTGTTCCACCCATTTTTCTTGATCTTCCCTTATCAACTCTATAAAAACGTTCGAAAATTCTTGGTAGATATTCTTTTGGAATACCCACTCCAGTATCTCTTACAATTATTATAAGATTTTGGTCTACTTCATTACATTTTACTGTAATGGTACCCTCTTCCGTATATTTTATAGCATTATCTATTAGATTAATAAATAATTCCTTTAATCGGTCCGGATTAATGTAAAATGGCCTTATATATGGTTGAACTTCAAAAATCAACTCAACCTCTTCAGGTAACTTAGACTCTAATAGTTCGATAGCATCACTAGCAATTTTATTTACATTGCATAAAACAGCTTCTCTATCGATTTTAGATTCAATTTCAGATAGTAGCAAAATATCCTCAATTAATCTATATAGACGTTCTACTTCAATATCTATAATATCTAAGAACTTGTTAGCCACTGCCTTATCTTCTACATTACCATATTTTAGGGTATCAATAAATCCTTTTATTGAGGTTAGTGGTGTCTTTAGTTCATGGGTAACATTAGAAACAAAATCTGTCCTAACATTCTCTAACTTCTTAATTTGGGTAATGTCTTCGATTATTAATAAAACACCAAATAATTCTTTACTATCTGTCACTAAGGGAGTTCCTGTTACCGAAATAGTCTGGTTCTTTTTAGGTCCCTTACCTTCTAGTTTTACCTTTTCATTCTTTTCTCTAACCAAATCTATTACATCGTATATAGTAATATTTCTAACTATACTATAGATGGATGCACCCTTTATTTCATTTTCCTTTTCATCAAGCTTCATAATCTCAACAAATGAATTGTTATAGAATAAGATCTCATATTCATCATTTAATGCAATTACACCACCTGCCATACTACCCAAAATAGCCTCTAGCTCTGTTTTACGTTGGGTCAGGTTATGGATTGTATCACTTAGATTACTTGACATAGTATTAAAGGATGATGCTAGTCGTAAAACATGGGAATAATCCTTTGTATTAATTTTTATATTATAGTCACCATTAGTTATATGCTCTGCTGCCTCAGTTATTTCTTCAATAGGCCTATATATTAATTCAGCAAAGAAAAAGGCCGCAAGGACAGCAATAGTAACACATACAATTATAGCTCTAATTATAGAGTAGACTATACTAGTATTAAACTCAGAGAACTCTGTATAAGGAATTGCAACCCTTACTACACCTGTAAAGTTGGTCTTTTCAACTGGTATAGCCGAATAAAAATACTCCCTTTCTAGGGTAGTAGAATACCGTACAAGGGAACTTTTTTCACCAGCAAGGGCGCTAATAACTTCTTCTCTATCACTATGGCTTTCTAACTTTCCGTGAGCGGCAGAATCAACTATCACATTACCTTGTTTATCAATGATAGTAATGCGTACATTATACTTTTTACCAAATTCATGGACAAATAAAGAATAGTCAACTTCACTCTCTATATCCTCAAGTATAAAGGCATCGGCAATTAGGTCAGCCTGCCTTTCATATTGTTTAACATTATCTTTTTTTAGATATTCATATCCTGTATTCCAGAAAGTTGTAGCAGAAATTCCAATTGCTAATAAAATAATAACTATATAACTTAGTAGTATCTTTTTCTGCATAAACTCAACCTGCCTATTCGAACTTATAACCCATACCTCTTACGGTCTTAATAAAAACTGGGTGACTTTCATCTGACTCTATCTTTTTCCTTAAATTACTTATATGAACATCAACAGTTCTTGTTTCTCCAACATAATCGTAACCCCAAATTCTCTCTAGTAGTTGGTTCCTAGTAAAAACAATTCCCCTATTTTTGGCTAGTAAGTAAAGGAGTTCAAACTCTTTAAAAGAAAGGTCTACTTGGTCTTTATTTACCATTACTATACGCCTTGATGGGTTGATTTCTAGGTTACCAATAACTATTACACCCTCATTATTGTCGTTCTTATCATAGGATGAATTACTCCTTCTAAGAACTGCCTTTATCCTAGCAAAAAGTTCATGGATACTAAAAGGCTTTGTAAGATAATCATCTGCACCTACTTCTAGACCAACTACCTTACTAATTTCATCACCCTTTGCCGTTAAGAGTATCACAGGAAGTTTATTAATATTCGAGGAACTACGAATATGTTTTAATACATCAATTCCGCTAATATTTGGCAACATCCAGTCAAGCAGCACAAGGTCTATTTTGTCCTCTTCAAGGATTTTAAGAGCCTTTTCTCCAGTATCTGCCTTAACAGTCTGATATCCTTCTTGTCCTAAATTATATTCAAGAAGTTCTAAGATATGTTCTTCATCATCTACTATTAGTATTCTCTTCATTTAAACTCCTTACATAACTAAAGTTTATGGTTTATCCTATGGTTAATACACCAGTTACTATAAACTTTACCCACTCAGCAATATTAGTGGAGTGGTCAGCCATTCGTTCTAAGTACTTAACTATCATAACATAACAAATACCTTGTTCTACCATATCAGAATTAGCCCTCATCATGTCAGCTAATTCTTGTTTGATTTTATTAAAATGCTTATCTACAATATCATCAGTTTCAATTACTCGTTCACATTTTGCTAAATCTTTCTCTACAAAGGCATCAATTACATCTATAACCATGCCCTTAGTTGTATCTATCATAGCCTCTAACCTAACTGGCTTCTCGGTTCTTGGAAGTTTACTTAGCTGGATAATATATTCTGATATATCAGCACATTGATCAGCTATTCTTTCAATATCTGTAATGATTTTCATTATTGAGGTGACTTCTCTAAGATCACTAGCAAGTGGTTGCTGCTGTGCAATTATATTGATACATTCTCTTTCTATTTGCTCTTCTAAGAGGTTAACTTCCATATCCCTATCTATAATTGCTTGGGCCTTAGCCACATCATAATCTTCTAAAGCTTCTATCATCTCATTAGTAGAAAGTTCAATGATACTTCCCATCTTGATAACGTTCTTACTTAACTCTTTTAATTGGTTGATAAATTGTTTTCTCATAACCATATTTATACTACTCCTCTCATGAGCAATTCATAATTTATATTAACACATAAAAAAAATATTTTAAAGCTATTATCATCCGAATCTACCAGTAATATATTCTTCAGTTCTTATATCTTTAGGATTGTTAAAAATATTCTCAGTACTATCAAACTCAACCACTTCTCCAACTAAGAAAAAGGCTGTTTTATCAGAAATTCTAGCAGCTTGTTGCATATTATGGGTAACCATTATTATTGTGTAATCCTTTTTTAATTCCACTGCTAAGTCCTCTATTTTTAAAGTTGATATCGGGTCTAGTGCTGAGGTAGGTTCATCCATAAGAATTACTTCTGGCTCTATTGCCAGGGTTCTAGCTATACATAATCTTTGTTGCTGACCTCCTGAAATAGCAAGAGCACTCTTTTTAAGTTTATCCTTTACCTCATCCCATATTGCTGCTTGCCTTAGAGACCTTTCAACTATTTCATCTAATACAGATTTTTTAGTAATACCGTGTATCCTTGGCCCATATGCCACATTATCATAGATACTCATAGGGAAGGGATTTGGTTGTTGAAATACCATCCCTACCCTAGTGCGAAGGGATATGGCATCCATTTCCTTAAATATATCCTTACCATCTAGACTAATCTTACCCTTTATAGTAACCCCTTCTACTAAATCATTCATTCTATTTAAAGTTTTAAGAAATGTAGACTTACCGCAACCACTTGGACCAATTAGGGCTGTGATTTCTTTTTCTTGTATTTCCATATTTATTTTTTTCAATGCCTGAAAATCCCCGTAAAATAGGTCCAAGTCTTCCACTGAAAATTTAGAATTATTATTCACTTTATTTCCTCCTTGTTTACTTTTGTATTGGTTACTTTATTTACCTGTTCCTGTTCTTTTTAAAAACTTATTAGTTATTAACTTAGAAAATAAATTTAGAAGTACAACCAATACAATTAAGACTACTGCTATAGATGTAGCCGTATCAATATTTGATGCTTCTTGTATTTCCCAGAACATTTTAGTAGTTAAGGTGGCTGCAGCCGCTCCACTACCAAACAGTGCTCTTGGAACTTGTGCAACTGTTCCTGCTGTCCATATTAGTGCCGCTGACTCTCCAACAATCCTACCTATACTTAAAATAATTGCTACCAAAATTCCAGGTAGGGCAGAAGGTAATATTACTCTTGTTATAGTTTGTATCTTTGTTGCTCCCAAACCATAAGACCCCTGCCTATAAGAATTTGGTACTTCTTTTAAGGTTTCCTCTGTAGTAGAGATAATTGTTGGAAGTAGCATTATGCTTAAAGTTAAGGACCCTGCCAATACTGAATATTGCATCTTTAAAAACTGTACAAAGAATAACATACCAAATAAACCATAAATAATAGATGGAATACCTGCTAGGTTTTGTATGGCAAAACGAATAACCCTAAGAACCTTACCAGGCCTTGCATACTCATTTAGGTAAATAGCTGCTCCTACACCAATAGGTAGTGCAACAACAAGGGTAATAACTATAATTAGTAAGGTAGATATTACCATGGGAAGAATACCGCCACCTGGCCTTCTAATTTTTAGGTCTAGACTAGTATCCTCTCCTTCTATAGCAGTAATAGCTTCATCTAGTGAAGTTGCTTCTCTTAAGTCAATCTTTTTAACTCTTTCAATAATATCTGATTTTTTTATTCTATATATTTCACCCTTTTTATTTAGAGCATTTAGGGCTGGTGATTTTTTTTCTACGCCTGTAATTACTACATTCCCGTCTTGTAAATCTATGTATATTCCAAGTGACGGAACATAGTTTAGGCTCTTATTTTCAAGGTTATTAATATCTTTTTCAACTGTTACTATTGTAGTCTTATCATCCCACATTCTAGTCAAAAATTCTCGGTTAATGCCTGGTAATCCCCTATAAAACACAAACCCTAAGATTACTAATAAGGTAAGAATTGTTATTGAAGTGGCAATATATATTAGTATTTTTGCAATATTATCTTTTATTTTTCTGGAACTTCTATTACTTGTCATAAACTCTTCCTCCAAAGCATGATTAACAATATACAGGTCTGATAGCTAATCTAGCCCTTACATATATGTTGCTGCTTATATATGTTAGTTATCTTTTTTCTCCTTCACTTCCCACCTTTGATGTTATCTTAATTAGAACATAGTTGATTACCATGATAAAAATAAATAACACAACACCTGTAGAAAATAGTAATTCCTGGTGTTGTCCAGATGCATATCCCATTTCCATTGCAACATTTGATGTAAGCGGTCTTGTCTTATCCCATATACTTAAAGGTATTCCACCACTATTATTACCCGCAACCATCATTACTGCTGTTGTTTCACCAATAGCCCTACCAATACCTAGCACTACAGCCGCAAGTATTCCTGACTTAGCTGCAGGTAAAATACACTTAAATATCGTTTGAATTTTTGACGCACCTAGTCCATAGGATGCATCCTTATAAGATTTTGGTATTGCCCTTATACTACTTAAGGAGAGTGATATTATTGTTGGTAGTATCATCATAGTTAAGACTAGTATTACAGCTAACATTGATTGACCTGACTGCTGTGGAGATATATCTTTAATTATAGGTACTATAATACCTAGACCAAAAACACCAAAAATTACTGACGGTATTCCTGCTAATAATTCTATTGCTGGTCTTAAAATAGCTTCTATCTTTTTTGGTGCTAGTTCAGCGATATATACAGCAGTTAATAAACCAACTGGAACCCCGAGCACAATTGCACCCAGGGTTGATAGTAGGGAACCAGCTATCATGTAAAATATTCCAAATTCATTGTCGCTTGGAGCCCATCTTAGGCCAGTTATAAAGTTTGTAAAGCTGTAAGCATCATCGCCAAAAAAAGGTCTTATTCCTTTGCCGAATACAAAGACAATTATAGCTATTACACTAATTACACTAATTAATGCTGCCGATAGAAAAATATACTTGAAGATTTTTTCATTTCCTTCTCTATTCTTAAAAGCAATACTGTCCTTGATGCTTGTTTTATTCAATAGGTATTCCTCCCTCATTTACTACAATCTCTTGTCCTTCTTCTGATAACATAAAATCAACAAAAGCTTTTGCAATATCACTGTAGTTTTCTTCGTTAATTACTACATTAAATGGTCTTGCAAGTGGATAACTTTCAGATAAAACTGATTCTGTAGTAGGTTCTCCACCGTCAACATTTAAAGCCTTAACTGTATCATCAATGTATGTGAATGAAACATATCCTATAGCGTTCTCATCTTTTTCCACTGCTATTTGTAAAGAACCGTTACTTGAAAACTCAGAGTGGTCATCAGTCATTCCTACATCTTCAAGGCCTGTTAATTCTTCAAAAGCACCTCTAGTTCCTGATGAAGCTTCTCTTGACATAAGATTAATTGGAGCATCCGCACCTCCAACTTCACTCCAGTTTGTGATTTCACCAGAATAAATCTTTAGAATATCTTCTGAAGATAACTCGGAAACCTCATTACTTGGGTGAACAATAACTGCTATTCCATCCCATGCAAAAACTTCAAAGCCAGCACCTTTACTTATTTCTTCATCTTTTAAAGCTCTAGAAGCAACACCAAGGTCATTAACTCCATTAATTGCATCTTCTATACCTGCTGATGAACCAGTTCCTGTATAAGTTATAGAAACATCTGGATTGTATGCTTCAAACTCATTTATTAGTTCTCCAAGAATCGATGCTACTGATGTAGAACCAGTAATTACTATTTCTCCTGCTAAGTCTACTACAGCTTCTTCGTTGTCGCCTGCTTCTGTAGTTGTTTCCTCGCTTGACTTGTCTGCATCTTTTTGAGACTGTGTTTGTCCTTCTGTTCCCTTTTTGCTATCACTACCACATGCTACTAAGGCAAATGCTAATGTAAGTGATATTAGTATAGTAAATAATTTTTTCATAATTTCCTCCTGTTATTACATATCTCTTTTATATTTTCTTTAACTGAGTACATGTATATAATATTGCCTCATTATTATCTTATTATTTGTTGTATGTAAAGTGTTTGTAAATACGACTTTCCAATTTTCATATGCTATGTTAAAATTGTGAGTAGCAAATTAATAGTATGTAGACAGGGGGCACTAATACATTGAAAAGAAATGATTATTTAACTTGGGATGAATACTTTATGGGTATTGCATTATTATCTGCACAAAGAAGTAAGGACCCAAATACAACCGTAGGAGCATGTATAGTTGGTCAAGATAATAGAATTCTATCAGTAGGATATAATGGTATGCCTGCAGGGTGTTCAGATGATGAATTCCCTTGGGAAAGAGAAGGCAGTACCCTAGATACAAAGTATGCATACGTTTGTCATGCGGAAATGAATGCTATCTTAAATTATACAGGGACAACCTCTATGAAGGGAGCTAAACTGTATGTTAGTCTTTTCCCATGTAATGAATGTACTAAGGCAATAATTCAAAAAGGAATTAAAGAAGTTCACTACCTATCAGATAAATATGCTGATACCGAACAAACTAAAGCTGCAAAAAGAATGCTAGATGCTGCAGGAGTAAAGTATTATAAATACCAAACTACTAATAGGGAAATAAAACTTTCTTTATAAGTAGCCATAACTTAATTTATCTTATAAAACAAAAAAGACAGTTAATGAATCTTATAATAAGATTCATTAACTGTCTTTTTAAATCACCTACATATCTACAGTATAGTTAGGTGCTTCTTTTGTTATTTGAATATCATGTGGATGGCTTTCTTTTAATGATGCTGCCGTAATCTTTACAAATTCTCCATTCTCTTGTAAGTCTTTAATAGTTCTAGTACCACAGTAACCCATACCTGACTTGATACCACCTACAAGTTGGAATAGGGTATCTTCTACACTACCTTTTGCAGCTACACGTCCTTCTACACCTTCAGGAACTAGCTTTCTTGCATTAGATTGGAAATAACGGTCCTTACTTCCAGCTTCCATAGCAGCAATAGAGCCCATACCACGATATACTTTATACTTTCTTCCTTGATATAATTCAAACTCTCCAGGACTTTCATCACAACCAGCAAGGATACTACCCATCATACATACACTTGCACCTGCTGCTAATGCCTTTGTGATATCTCCTGAGTATTTAATTCCACCATCAGCAATTATTGGAATATTGTACTTCTTAGCAACTTCATAGGAGTCCATAATAGCAGTAATTTGTGGTACACCAATACCAGCTACTACTCTTGTAGTACAGATAGAACCTGGTCCAATACCAACCTTTACAGCATCTACTCCAACCTTAATAAGAGCCTCTGTTGCCTCTCCTGTTGCAACATTACCTGCAATTATTTGCATATCTGGATATGCATCCCTAATCATCTTTACAACCTTAAGAACGTTAGATGAATGACCATGAGCAGTATCAATTACAATTGCATCTACTTTTGCATTAACTAAAGCTTCAACACGGTCTAGCACATCAGCTGTAACTCCAACTGCTGCAGCACAAAGTAAACGTCCTTGATCATCCTTTGCTGAATCTGGATACTTAATTGCCTTCTCGATATCCTTTATTGTAATAAGACCTTTTAAGGTTCCTTCGTCATCTACAAGTGGTAACTTCTCAATTCTATGCTTTGCTAATATCTTCTTTGCTTCATCAAGAGTTATTCCCTCTTTAGCTGTAATTAGGCCTTCGGAAGTCATAGACTCTTTAATTTTCTTATCAAAATCAGTTTCAAATCTAAGGTCCCTATTAGTAATAATACCAACTAATTTCTTACCTTCTGTAATTGGTACTCCTGATATACGATACTTGGCCATTAGTTCGTTTGCATCTCTAATTGTATGTTCAGGTGACAAGTAAAATGGATCAGTTATTACACCACTTTCCGAACGCTTAACTTTATCAACTTCTATAGCTTGTGCTTCAATAGACATGTTTTTATGGATAACTCCAATACCACCTTGTCTAGCCATTGAGATAGCCATTCTACTCTCTGTTACAGTATCCATTCCTGCACTCATAAGTGGAATGTTTAATTTTATCTTATTGGTTAAATTAGTAGTTAAGTCTACATCATTGGGTATAACTTCTGAAAAAGCTGGAATTAATAATACATCATCGAATGTTATACCTTCTTTAATAATCTTTCCCATTACTGTCCTCTCTTTCATCTATAAGGGTTAAACCGTTACTAGTGCCCTATATAAGCAATACTTTTTTATATTCTTAGTAGTATAATAAAATTTTTAAATCTTGTCAACTACTACTTAGTAATCTACCACCTTACGTGGAGCCTTTTGTCTTATTGCCTCTACCATTCTTTCACTTGGCTCAAACAAGATTCTATATGCAGTATCCCCTTTTCTGTAAATAATAACATATGGTTTTATATCTGTATTTCTTGAAGAGTAGTCTTTAACCTTAAGGCTAGCATTCTTGTAAGGGTCAAGGGCATGTGAGCCTTCTATAGCCATGACTTCAACTTGTTCAAAATCAATTCTAAGGTCATGTTTTCGCTTGTTACCACCAAGAATTCTATCGAAATCTAGTTGCCCATCAACAAAAATATACTCATAGTCTACCTTTAATTGGGGAAAGAAATAAATTACAGCAATTATTACGGCAGCACTAATTATTAATCCTAAAAGCCTACCAACTGAAAACACAAGAGATAAAACGGCAGCTAAAATCATTAAAACTCTTATTGCATAAGTACTAGCCGTCTCCTTTCTTTTCACACTAGTTTCAACATAAGAATAATCCATCATCAGTATTCCTCCTAAAAGTTTGTTTACATCCATAAGTAATAATCAATTTAAATAATTATAACAAATATTATCCGATAATAAAACCCATCCAGCAAATAAAAATAACGGTGCAAAGACAATATCCTCGCACCGTTTTCTATTCTTTATATATATATTTATTACATCATTCCTGCACCAGGGTTCATAGCTGGTTCTGGCTTTGGAATTTCTGCAACTGCTGCTTCTGTTGTAAGTAGTGTCGATGCAATACTTGTAGCATTTTGAAGAGCACTTCTAGTAACCTTAACTGGGTCAAGGATACCAGCTTCAACCATATCTACATATTTTTCATTTAAGGCATCAAAACCAATTCCAACTTCTTTTTCTTTTACATTGTTTACAATTACTGATCCTTCAAGTCCAGCATTGGAAACTATTGAGAATAAAGGAGCTTCTAATGCCTTAAGTACTATGTTAGCACCAGTTCTTTCGTCACCTTCAAGAGTTTCTGCTAATTTGGCAACTTCTTTAGATGCATGGATATAAGCAGAACCACCACCAGCAATGATACCTTCTTCAACTGCTGCTCTAGTTGCTGCAAGACCGTCTTCCATACGAAGTTTCTTTTCTTTCATTTCAGTTTCAGTAGCTGCACCAACTCTAATTACAGCAACACCACCTGCTAATTTAGCAAGTCTTTCTTGAAGTTTTTCTTTATCAAACTCAGATGTAGTTTCTTCAATTTGACCTTGGATTTGTGCAATTCTTGCTTCAATTGCTGACTTATCACCTTCACCGTCAACAATAGTAGTGCTTTCTTTTTCTACCTTTACAGATTTTGCACGACCAAGTTGTTCTATTGTAACATCTTTTAATTCATATCCTAATTCATCAGAGATTACTTCACCGCCAGTTAAAATAGCGATATCTTGTAACATTTCTTTTCTTCTATCACCATATCCTGGTGCTTTTACTGCTACTACATTTAGAGTTCCTCTTAGTTTATTGATAACTAGAGTTGTTAAAGCTTCACCTTCAACATCTTCTGCAATAATTAATAGTTTAGCACCACTTTGTACTATTTGCTCTAATACTGGAAGGATTTCTTGAGTGTTAGAAATCTTCTTATCAGTAATTAAGATATATGGTTCTTCTAATTCTGCAACCATCTTATCTTGGTCTGTTGCCATATATGCTGATAAGTAACCTCTATCAAATTGCATACCTTCTACAAGGTCAAGTTCAGTATTCATGGTTCTAGATTCTTCAATAGTTATTACACCATTGTTAGAGACCTTTTCCATAGCTTCTGCAATCATTTCGCCAACTTCATCATCGCCAGCAGAAATTGCAGCTACTCTTGCAATTTGGTCTCTTCCTGTTACTTTTGAGCTCATATTCTTAATTGTTTCAACAGCAAGGTCTGTTGCTTTTTTCATACCCTTTTTAAGGATAACTGGGTTTGCTCCAGCTGCAAGGTTTTTCATTCCTTCTCTAATCATAGCTTGTGCAAGTACTGTTGCTGTAGTAGTACCGTCACCTGCTACATCATTAGTTTTTGTAGCAACTTCCTTTACTAATTGAGCACCCATATCTTCGAATTTATCTTCTAGGTCGATTTCTTTTGCAATTGTAACACCGTCATTTGTAATTAATGGTGTTCCATAGCTTTTATCTAAAACTACATTTCTTCCTTTTGGACCTAATGTAACTTTAACTGTATCAGCTAATTTATTTACACCAATTTCAAGAGCTTTTCTAGCATCTGCTCCATATTTTATTTCTTTTGCCATAATAATTCCTCCTTATTATATTATCAGTAATTTACTTGGTTGCCTACACGATCAATTAGTTCTCTACTATTGCTAATATATCGTTTTGTCTTACGATAATATATTCCTCTTCATCAAATTTTACTTCTGTTCCTGCGTATTTAGAATAGATAACTGTATCGCCAGGTTTTACATGCATTTCTACTTCTTCGCCGTCTACTTTTCCACCTGGGCCTACTGAGATAACTTCTGCTTGTTGTGGTTTTTCTTTTGCTTGGCCTGGAATTACTAAGCCTGATTTTGTAGTTTCTTCAGCAACTACTTGCTTTAAAATAACTCTGTCTCCTAATGGTGTTAGTTTCATAAAAAACAACCTCCTTATAATCAACTGTCTTATGTTTTAAATGGGACACTATTGGTCCTATCTTACTTGTGTATCCCGGTTTGTTAGCACTCTCTTTCAATGAGTGCTATCAATATTTATTATATTAATCAATTTTTAGTTTTATTGCAAATTTTTATATTATTATAATTTCTTCTTATTCTAAGTTTATCTTTACTTTTCTTGCATTACCTCCTTATTTTCTAATTTTTTCTCTCTTTTTGACCCAAATTCACCTTCTCCCTAAAGTCTTTCCTTTTTCATAGCTAATATACATGTAGGATTATAAGCTATTATATTGATAATAAATGGTAAGAATGTTATAATTTTAGAAAAAGAAAGGTAGGCCCTGATAATTGAAAGAGAAATTATATACAATACCTGTTAATGAGGCATACGATTCAGGCCATGAGTGCCCACTTTGTTATATAAAAGAAACTCTAGAAAGACAAGCCATAGAATATACTATGGGGCCTAGTTATATGGAAGATGATGTAAGAGCAGTTACGGATAAAATTGGCTTTTGTAGCAACCATGTAGGCTTACTTTATCAAGACCAGAACCGACTAGGCTTAGCCTTAATGCTAAAAACCCATATGGACAAGGTAATTGATACAATAGAAGACCTTACTGCTAAGTCTCCTAAATCCTCTAAATCCTTTACAGGATTATTTAATAAGAAGAAAGACAAGGACCCCTTAGTCTCATATATCAATGAATTAGAAGAATCTTGTTTTATATGCAATAAAATAAATAATACCTTTGATAGGTATATTAATACCATATTCGTACTTTATAAGTCTGATGATAGTTTTCGTAAGAAAACTAGCCAAATAAAAGGTTATTGTACTGACCATTATGGTCTTCTATATGAATTAGCTCCTAACTTTTTAAAGGGTGAATACTTAGACTCTTTTATAAGTGACTTAAATAAGGTCTACTTAGAGAACATAAAACGTGTAAGAGATGACTTAGATTGGTTTATAGATAAGTTTGACTATCGCTATAAAGATGCTCCTTGGAAGAATTCTAAGGATGCCCTTCCTAGGTCTATTATTAAAACTAATGGTAAGAATGTAAATACTAATTAATCTACATCTTTTTAATAATCAATAATTAAAGGGACAGATAAGATAACCTGTCCCTTTAATTATTGTGTTACTACATATTATAATATATTTTATTTCTTAGGTAATTTGTAAGAACTCTTTAATGAAACAATTCTATTAAATACTAATTTATCTTCTCTTGTATCCTTATAATCTACACAGAAATACCCTTGTCTTAAAAACTGGAATCTATCAAAAGGTTTTGCATTAGCTGCATTAACTTCTAAGTAAGCGTTATCATGAACTACTAGAGAGTTAGGGTTTACATTCACACTTCCATCTTCATTATATACACCCTTTTCTTCATCTACTAAATTATCAAATAACCTAACTTCTGCATTTACTGCTGTAGAAGCTTCTACCCATTGAATAGTACCTTTTACTTTACGTCCTGTAAATCCAGAACCACTTTTTGTTTCAGGGTCATATGTCGCATGAATCTCTATTACATTACCATCCTCATCAGTAATATAATTTGTACAGGTTACAAAGTATGCGTTCATTAAGCGAACTTCATTACCTGGATATAGGCGGAAGTATTTCTTTGGTGGTTCTATCATAAAGTCTTCTCTATCAATATATAGTTCTCTTCCAAAAGGAATCTTTCTTGTTCCAAGGTCTGGATTCTCTGGATTGTTTGGAGCCTCTAGATACTCGATTTGACCTTCAGGATAGTTAGTAATAACAAGTTTGATTGGGTCAAGAACTGCCATAATACGAGGCTCACTTAACTTTAAGTCTTCTCTTATGCAGTACTCAAACATAGCATAGTCTACTGAACTATCAACCTTAGATATACCTACTAGTTCCATGAACATCTTTATAGCACTAGGTGTTACACCACGTCTTCTTAGAGCACTTATAGTAACTAATCTAGGGTCATCCCAACCATCAACAATACCGTCTTCAACTAACTTTCTTATATATCTTTTTCCTGTAATAACGTTGGTTAGATATAATTTAGCGAACTCAATTTGTTGAGGTGGATTCTCATAACCTACCTCATTAACAACCCAGTCATATAAAGGCCTGTGGTCTTCAAACTCAAGAGTACATAAGGAATGAGTTATTCCTTCAATAGCGTCTTCTATTGGGTGAGCAAAGTCATACATTGGATATATACACCAGTCATCACCTGTTCTATGGTGAGACATTCTTGCTATACGATAGATAACAGGGTCTCTCATATTCATATTAGGTGAGCTCATATCTATTTTTGCCCTTAATACCTTAGAACCATCTTCAAACTCACCATTTCTCATTGCTTCAAAGAGTCTAAGATTTTCTTCTACACTTCTGTCTCTATAAGGACTATTCTTGCCTGGTTCTTTTAGTGTACCACGGTATTCTCTAATCTCTTCTGCACTAAGGTCACAAACATATGCTTTCCCTTTTTTTATAAGCTTAATAGCTGCTTGGTACATTTCTTCAAAGTAATCTGATGCAAAGAATAATCTATCCTCAAAATCAGCACCTAGCCACTTAACATCTTCAATGATAGATTCTACATATTCCACCTTTTCTGCTGATGGATTAGTATCATCAAATCTTAAGTTAAATTGCCCATTATACTTAAGCGCCATTCCGTAATTAAGTATTATAGATTTAGCATGTCCTATATGAAGATAACCGTTTGGTTCAGGTGGGAATCTTGTAATTACCTTCTTAGTTTTTCCTGAAGCTAAATCATCTTCTATGATTCTCTCTATAAAATGCCTGGATTCAACTTCTTGTTCTGTGTTGTTATCCGTATCTATATTACTTAACTTCACATCATTGTTATCCATTATAAGCCTCCTTAATGATTTTCGTTATGGTATATAATACCACAATTGGTATTCTAATAAAAGCATTAACAATTATTATTAACCAATTATCTCTTTTAGTGACTGAATAAGCACTTCCATTTCCCTATCTGTGCCAATTGTTATTCTTACATAATTACTGATTTTAGGCTTGTTAAAGTGCCTTACATAAATATTTCTTTTACGTAATTCTTCGTATATCTTAAGTCCAGATACTTCCTTGTGTTTTGCAAAAATAAAGTTGGCCATAGATTTGGGAAATGAAAAACCAAGGGCTTCAAGCTCTTTCATGGTCTTATCTCTTGTTATCTTTATTTTTTCAACAGTTTCTCTAAAGTATTCATCATCCTTAATTGATTCAACACCACATAGTATAGATGGTAGGTTAAGAGTGTAAGAATTAAAAGAGTACTTAACATCATTTAAAGCCCTTATTAGGGTTTTACTACCCATAGCATAACCGATTCTCATACCTGCCATAGCACGTGATTTTGAAAATGTTTGAATAACTAATAGGTTTTCATAATCCTTAATTAATTCTATTGCACTCTTACCACCAAAATCAATATAGGCCTCATCTATTATAACTATAGAATCTTGGTTTTTATCTAGAATATATCTTATAGTATCTAGGTCTTCATATATTGAGGTAGGTGCATTAGGGTTAGCAATTATTATTCCACCGTTTTCTATACAATAATCTTCCTTACGGATCCTTAAATTTTTATCTAGTTCAATCTGTTTGTAAGGAATTTTAAAAAGATTTGCCCAAACATCATAGAAAGAATAGGTGATATCAGGAAACAAAATAGGTTTACTAGAATTAAAAAAAGTTAAGTAGGCCAAGGCAATAACATCATCTGACCCAACTCCTACAAAAACTTGATCCCCATCTAAACCCTGGTAGTCTGCAATAGCCTCTACTAGACTTCCTATTGTAGGATCTGGGTATAGTCTTAATCTATCTGCAATATTTCCCTTTAAAACCTTTCCTACTCCAGGTGCTGGCGGATAGGGATTTTCATTTGTATTTAATTTTATAATATCTTTTCCCTGGGGCTGTTCCCCAGGCACATAAGGTTCAACCCTTCTAATGTTTTTCTCCCATGATTTCATTTTGACTCCATTCTAGATAGCTAAACTCTATATCTATCATTTAGAGCGTAGCAATGAATTTTAATATGTAAAAGTAAAATTCTTCACCACGCTCCAGTTAATAATTTATAACTTATCTTCTTATATACAACTAAATATGTTACTCCTAGATTAAATTATACTCTTTTGCTAGTTCCTTAAATCCTGGCAATGAATTCTTTATAGTGTCATGTTTAACACAATAAGCTATTCTTACATAACCAGGGCATCCAAAAGATGTTGCCGGAACAACTAGTATGTTATGTTTTTTTGCCGCCTGGGCAAATGCAAAATCGTCTCCTCCTGGTGCCTTAACAAATAAGTAGAAAGCACCTTGTGGCTTTTGACATGTATAACCAAACTCCATTAGGCCGTTATATAATAGGTCCCTATTCTTCTTATATGGCTCAATATTAGCCTCAACATCAATACACCTTGCTACTACAAGTTGAAGTAGAGATGGGGCATTTACAAACCCTAAAGTACGATTTGCAATATTAGCTGCTGCTGCCACATTTTCAAAATCATCAACTTCACTTGGAATTACTAGGTAACCAATTCTTTCACCTGGTAATGATAAGGACTTACTAAAAGAATATCCTACAACTGTATTCTTATAGTACTTTGTTAAGTAAGGTACTTCTATATCATCATATACGATTTCACGATAAGGTTCATCTGATATTAAGTAAATAGAAGTTCCAAACTCTTCTTGCTTTTCCTCTAATATTTTACTTAGTTCTTTAATTGTTTCTTCGGAATAAACAACACCTGATGGATTGTTTGGTGTATTAATAATTACCGCCTTTGTTCTTGCAGTAATCTTCTCTTTAAATTCTTCTAAATTAGGTTGGAAGGTCTTTGTATTAGGAGATATAACTACTAAACTCCCATTAAAGTTATTAACATAATTGCGGTATTCAGTAAAGAATGGTGCGAAGGTAATTACCTCATCACCTGGGTCTAGTAAAGCCATTAATATTATGTTTAGGCCACCTGCAGCCCCACAGGTCATTATTATATTTTTTTCCTCAAAAGAGGTCTGAAATCTTCTATTAATGCTACTGGCTACCTTTTCTCTTACTTCTATATACCCAGAATTATTCATATATCCATGAACATAGTTAGGGTTTTCATTTTGAACTATATCCATTATAGCCTGTTTGATTTCTTTTGGGGGTTCCACATTAGGATTACCCAAACTAAAATCATAGACCTTATCTTTTCCGTAAATGCTAGCAAGCCTGTTACCCTCTTCAAACATAGCCCTTGTTACTGAACTAGCCTCAACATAGCTCACCATTCTTTTTGCAATCATTTTTGTCCTCCTTGTAAATATCCTGCTACACAAAATTTATATAAATAA
This sequence comes from Clostridiales bacterium, assembly GCA_012518885.1. Lineage (GTDB taxonomy): Bacteria > Bacillota > Clostridia > Lachnospirales > Lachnospiraceae > JAAYRG01. The sequence continues at coordinate 25,241 of JAAYRG010000131.1, forward strand.
TTCTAGTCAAACCTCACCTTCAAATAAGCCTTAACTATTTCTATACATTTTTCAAAACTAAAAAGATGAGTATTTAAACACAAGTCATAGTTCTCAGCATTATTCCACTCTCTACCGGTAAAATACTTGTAATACTCTGCTCTTCTTTTATTAATTTTAATAACCTTAGATTCTAATTCACTCTTAGAAAGACTGTACATATCTTCTATTCTAGCTACACAATCTTCAAGGGGAGCATATACAAAGATTTTAACTACATCATCTCTATCCTTTAATATATAATCAGCACATCTACCAACGATTACACAAGACTCTTGATCTGCTAATTCCTTAATAACTTTTGATTGAAAATTAAAGAGATTATCATTGGAGATAAAGTCCTCGCTATCTGGTGGAATAATTTCTCCCTTGTATGCCCTCCTAGCTATTCTATAAAGCAAACTATTTCTAATTTGTTCATCTGACCTTTCAAATAAGGCTTCATTAATCCCACTTTCATCAGAAGCTAATCTAAGTAGCTCTCTATCATAATAATTAATGCCTAACTCCTTAGCTAAAAGCTTACCAATAGTCCTACCACCACTTCCAAAACCCCTAGCAATGGTAATAACATACTTATCTGTAACCAAATCCTCATCTCCTTACTCGCCTAAATAAGCCTTCTTTACAGAATCATCATTTAGTAATTCTTTTGCACTACCTTCTATTACTATTTTACCAGTTTCAAGTACATATGCTCTATCTGCAATGCTCAGTGCTTTCTTTGCATTTTGCTCTACTAGAAAAACGGTAGTCCCTGCCTTGTTTATTTCCTTAATTATATCAAATATTTCATTAACAAAAAGAGGGGATAGTCCCATAGATGGTTCATCCATAAGTATAATCCTCGGGTTAGACATAAGAGCCCTTCCCATTGCTAACATTTGTTGTTCCCCACCACTTAGGGTACCTGCAAGCTGCTTACTTCTTTCCTTAAGTCTTGGAAAACTCTTATATACCTTTTCTAGTATACTATTCGTCTCTTCCTTGCTTTTACGAGTATAAGCTCCTAATTTTAGATTTTCATAAACAGTCTGGTTTGCAAAAATCCTTCTGCCTTCTGGTATATGCGCCATTCCTAATGCGACAATATCATGGGTTGGCATTTTAACTAACTCTCTTCCTTCAAACTTAATACTTCCCTTTTTAGGAGTTAAAAGGCCTGATATTGATTGTAGTATTGTAGTTTTACCTGCACCATTAGCACCAATCAAAGCAATTATTTCTCCTTCATTTACTTCAAAAGATACGCTTTTAATTGCTTGAATAACTCCATAAAAAACATCTAAATCTCTAACCTCTAGCATTGCCATGTTTATTCCTCCGTTCATAGCCTTTGAAGTGCTTTTATTAATTCTTTATTCTTCTCCTAAGTATGCAGTTATTACCTCTGGATTATTAAGTACTTCATCTGGCGTACCTTTTGCAAGTTCAGTACCAAAATTAAGTACTAATATTTCCTCACAAATACCGGAAACAAGCTTCATATCATGTTCAATTAAAAGAATAGTAACATGGAAACGTTCTCTTATTAATCTTATAGTATCCATAAGTTCTGATGTTTCTTGCGGATTCATCCCTGCCGCCGGCTCATCTAGTAATAACAACTTTGGATTTGTAGCTAGTGCTCTTGCTATTTCTAGTTTTCTCTGGGCCCCATATGAGAGATTACAAGCATATTCATCTGCATAGATATCTAAACCAAAAACCTTAAGTAGGTCTAATGCTCGTTTATCCATTTCCTTTTCACCAGAAGAAAATGACTTTGAATGAAGTAAGCTTGCTAATAAGGAATATTTAAATTCATTATGAAAGGCTGCCTTAACATTCTCCAAAACTGTCATATTATTAAACAATCTAATATTCTGAAATGTTCTAGCTATACCTGTTTGACATATTTGAGAAGAAGACTTCCCTACAATACTTTCATTATCTAATCTAATTGTCCCTGATGTAGGTTTATAAACTCCAGTAAGTAGATTAAAAACGGTAGTTTTTCCAGCTCCATTAGGACCAATTAGGCCATAAAGTTGACCTTCTTCAATTGTCAAATTAACACCATCAACAGCTCGTAGGCCTCCGAAATTTATTCCTAAATTTTTAACTTCTAATAAAGCCATTATATACCACCTTCTTTAATCTTCCCAAAATTCTTAATAAACTTAGGTAACTTCTCATTCTCTTCTATCTTGGCCCTTAAATCAGGAGAACGAAGTAACATCATAATTATTAATACAATTGCATAAAGTAGCATTCTAAATTCATTAACAGCACGAAGTGCTTCTGGAAGTATTGTAAGTAATATTGCTGCAATAACTGACCCTCTTATACTTCCCATTCCGCCTAATACAACTATAACTAAGATTTCTATGGACTTATTATAGTCAAAGTCAGATGGTCTTAAAATACCAAAGTTGTGGGAATATAAGGCACCAGCAACCCCTGCAAAAAAGGCTGCAATTGCAAAGGTAAGGGTTTTATACCTACTAACCTTAATACCTATAGTTTCAGCAGCTATATAATTTTCTCTAATAGACTTAATAGCCCTACCATACCTTGATGTCACAAAATTATAAGATAGTAATATAGTTAAAATAACAAGGACATAAACCCATGTGTAATTAGAGTATCTTGGAATCTTAGATAGCCCGATAGCACCACCTGTAAATTTAAAGCTATTAATTAAGGAACGGATAATCTCACCAAAGGCTAGGGTAACAATAGCTAGATAATCTCCACGTAGTCTAAGAACAGGAACTCCAATCAAATATCCAAATAAACCCGCTATTAGTCCAGCTAATACTATAGCAATCATGAATTCTAAGGGTCCTGGAAGATTCATATTCAAAGTAAAAAGGGCTGCAGTATATGCCCCTATAGACATAAAACCAGCATGGCCAAGAGATAACTCTCCTAAAAAGCCAACAGTTAGATTTAGGGAAACTGCTAGGATAATATTAATTCCAGCTGGTACAATTAAAGACTTAAATTGACGAGAAAGTAAATCTCCATTTGCTAATAATGAAATTAAAATATAACCTACTACGATTCCAACAACTGCTATTATCTTCTTGTTAAAATTTTTATTATTTTTTAAGTTCATATTATTACTTGCTTTCTTCTCCATGGCTACCTACACTTTCTCTATACTGTTCTTTCCTAAAAGTCCAGAAGGTTTAACTATTAATACAATAACCAAGATACCAAAGACTATTGCATCAGCAAGTTGTGTTGATATATATGCCTTTGATAAACTTTCAATAACTCCAAGCATTATACCACCTAACATGGCACCTGGTATGCTACCAATTCCTCCTAGAACTGCCGCAACGAATGCTTTAATCCCTGGAAGGGCTCCAAGGGTTGGCATTAAAGACTGATATTGACTTATATATAGGAATCCAGCTACACCTGCTAAAGCCGAACCTATAGCAAAAACCATAGAAATAGTTCTATTAACATTAATACCCATAAGCTCTGCAGCTGGTTTATCTTCAGATGCAGCTCTCATTGCGCTTCCTGCCTTAGTATTGTTTACAAAATAGGTCAAGCCTATCATACATATAAAAGTTACTACAAAAGTAATAATAGTTATACCAGAAATAGTTATACTTCCAATATATATAGGTGAAACTTTAATTACAGAAGGAAAAGTGATTGGATTAGCCCCAAATATCAAAAGAGATAAGGCCTGTAACAAGAAACTCATACCAATTGCTGTAATTAACACCGCAAGAGATGGTGCCTTTCTAAGTGGCTTATAAGCTATTTTTTCAATTGTAATACCTAATAAGGAACAAAAGACAATTGTAACTATGACAGATACAATACTTGGTAGTCCTATAATACTTTTACATACATATAAAACGTATGCCCCAACCATAATAATGTCACCATGGGCAAAGTTAATCATTCTAGCAATCCCATATACCATAGTATAGCCTAAGGCTATTAGTGCATAAACACTTCCTACGCTTAAGCCATTTATAAATTGTTCTAAAAAACGAACCATTTTGTCACCTCTCTCGAACTTGTATAATCACATAATTTTTGAAAAAGGAGGCACTAATCGCCTCCTTTTTATTTTATCTTAGATTGTATAAAATATCCTTATTCTATACTTATGATTTGATTTTATCATAATTTGATTTCAATTACTATGCGAAATTTTATATTTCACTGATAAAAATTATTATTCTAGTGTGAAAAGCTCATACTCTCCGTCTACTATTTTAATTAATTTTACATCCTTCTTAGGTTCACCATTTTCATTAAATGATATTGTACCTGTTATTCCATCTACCTCTATTTCATGCATTGCTGCAATTAAGTCTTCACTTTCAATGGAACCTGCTTTTTCTAGGGCAGCCTTTACAACGTATACTGCATCATATGCATTAGCACCGAATTGGTTAGGCTTTTCACCTGTTTCCTCTTCATATTTCTTTACATATTCTTGTACTGCTGGATTAGGGTCATTATAAGTAAATGGAGTTTGGAATACAGAGCCTTCTAATACTGCTGGGTCAACACTTACTTCTAAAACACCATCCCAACCATCAGTTCCTATAAATGGTATATCCATTCCAAGTTCATGTGCTTGTTGTGTTATATAATAGGCTGCTTGGTAATATACAGGAGCAAAGATTAGGTCTGCGCCACTATTTCTAATAGTTGTAAGTTGAGTTTTCATATCAGTTGCATTTGCTTCGAATCCTTCATTTGCAACTATTTCTGCATCAGAATCTTTAATGGCATCAACAAACACTTGCATGATACCTGTACTATACTCATCTGCTTGGTTATAAATAACTGCTATCTTCTTAGCACCAATACTAAGTGCATATTTTGCCATTATATCACCTTGCATAGAGTCAGTAAAACAAGTACGGAAAGCATTTGGATGTTCAATTCCATTATCTACAGTAACAGAAGGTGATACCATAAGGATATTATCATTATAAGCATCCTCTACAACACCCATGTGGGAACCTGAAGTTACACCACCAACTATTGCTTGAACTCCATCATCCATAAGTTTATTGTATGCAGCTAAAGCAACATCTGGCTTAGCCTCATCATCTTCAAATGTGTGTGCTAACTTGTAAGTCTTATCGCCAACTTTTACACCACCAGCTGCATTAATTTCATCTACGGCTATCTTGCTTGAATTCATAACCGCTAAACCATATTGGGCAGCATCTCCTGTTATTGGTCCGAAACCACCTATGATAAATTCACCGTCAAAATCACCTTGGGCCTCCCCGCCTTGGCTTTCCTTATCATCTGCTTTGTCACTTCCACATCCAGTAACTAAAGCTAACGCCAAGATTAACATTATCGCAAAACTAAATACTTTACTTACCTTTTTCATAAAAGTCCTCCTTAAAATCATGAAATTTTATATAAAACCTTTACTTTACTCTTTTTGCAATTTAGCGTATTAAAGAGACTAGTGTAAAAAAAAGTTTTATTTAATACTTATTTGGTTTTTCAAAAAATATTACACACATTTTACTATATCTGTTATATTTTTTAATATGATACTCTCTACATTATATTTTGTCAACTATAAGTTTGACACAAATATAGAAAATCCCCGAAAAACATCAATCAGCATAAAATAAACCTAATAAGAAAATTAATTTTAGCTAACTTATATGTAAGTTCTTAATGTCTTTCGGAGACCTTTTTTTGCATGTATTAGTTTTGCTCAATCATTGGAACGTGGCCATAGATAGTCCTAGTTTGAATAATCGGGATTCCTTTACCCTCTATATATTCTTTTGTAATAATAACCTTACCTATATTATCATCTTTAGGTATCTCATACATAATATCTAGCATAAAGTCCTCAATTATAGACCTAAGGGCTCTTGCGCCTGTGTTCTTATTCATAGCCTTCTCAGCAATAGCATATAAGGCACCTTCACTAAATTCTAAGGATACTTCATCTAATTCTAGAAGTCTTTGATACTGCCTTATTATGGCATTCTTAGGTTCTGTCAGTATACGAACTAGCATATCCTTTGTCATTCCTTCAAAGGTGCACACAATTGGTAAACGTCCAATAAATTCTGGAATCATACCGAATTCCCTTAAATCATCATCTGTTACATGGGAAACAATATTAGGATCCTTATCGTATTTATCCTTTAAATCACCATTAAATCCTATAGTAGTTTTCTTAGTAAGTCTTTCTTTAATAATCCTGTCTAAATCAGAAAAAGCTCCACCACAAATAAAAAGAATATTCTTAGTATCAACTGTAGTCATTGGTACCATTGCATTCTTACTAGTAGCTCCAACTGGTACTTCTACCTCACTTCCCTCTAGAAGTTTTAGTAGGGCTTGTTGCACAGACTCTCCACTAACATCTCTACTATTAGTGTTACGTTTTTTTGCTATCTTGTCTATTTCATCAATAAATATAATTCCATGTTCTGCCCTTTCAATATCATTATCGGCAGCTGCTAGTAATTTTGAAATTACAGATTCTACGTCATCTCCAATATATCCAGCTTCCGTTAATGATGTTGCATCTGTGATAGCTAGAGGTACATCTAGTAATCTTGCAAGGGTCTTAACTAGGTAGGTTTTTCCACTTCCTGTTGGTCCAATCATTAGTACATTAGACTTTTCAATTTCAATATCTTCACTTTCAGGAAGCATTATCCTCTTATAATGATTATATACGGCTACAGAAATTGCCTTCTTGGCACTTTCTTGTCCAACTACGTATTTATCTAATTGACCTTTAATCTTATGAGGTGCAGGAATTTTCTTAATATCGAATTTATCTTTTATCTCATTATCTTTTTGTTCCTTAGGTTTCTTCTTTTTTATCCTTTGATTTGCTTTAGGTTCTAATATACTAAGATTAATTCCACTAAGGCCACCTGTAAGACTTGATAAGTCTATAGTAGGAATTCCATTTTTATTAATCATGTCAAAAGACTTTTGCATACAGTCCGTACATACATTAATATTACTAGGTAATTCTATCATCTTACCCGTAACACTCTCAGGTCTTCTACATAGATAGCATATATCTTCATATTCACTATCATCATCTTCTTTAGCCTTTTTACTATTATGTTTCTTGTCAAAGTCCGTATCTTCTTCTGTTAAATCTAAATCTTTATTAATATCATCAAAATTATTACTCATTTTATCACCTTATTTCTTCTAATGTAGATTGTTATTTAACTAGTAAAAATTAAGTGGCTGGCTATAAGTTTATTAACCTAATACCAGGCCACTTAATTGCATATTAATTGATTCTTATCTGAATTACTTATATATTATCTACTTGGTCTTGCTTCAAGAGTTACTTGTAATTCTAACTCTTTATAAGCACCATCTTGATTACGCATTAACCTAACTGTCACTTTTGTACCAGCTCGGTAAGAAGTTACCTTCTCAATCAATTGAGTTGTAGATGTTATCTCTATTTCGTTAAGACCTACTATTATATCACCCTTAAGTATTCCTGCCTTGTGTGCTGGTCCATCCTGAGTTGTCTCAGAAACATATACACCAACAGGCCAATTAAACATTTTTGCAATATCTTCTGTTACATCCCTAATATATACTCCAAGGTAACCTTGTTCTGCTTCAGGGATTATTTCTCTACTCTTTAACTCATTTAATATAGGCATCGCCCTTGTGATAGGAATTGCATATCCCATTCCTTCTACTGCACTTGCTGCAAACTTGATTGTGTTTATCCCAATTACTTCACCATTCATATTAAGTAGGGCACCACCACTGTTACCTGGGTTAATTGCAGCATCAGTTTGTAATAGGGTCATTACAGTTTTACCTACATCAACATCCCTATCTACAGCACTTACATAACCTACAGTTACTGATTGACCAATTCCAAGGGCATTCCCTATTGCCACAACCTTCTCACCAACCTTAACCTCACCATCAGTTTCAGTTAACACATCCGCAATCTTTATTGCGTCTTTAGTCGATTGACTAAGGTCATTTAAGTCAACTGCAATAACAGCTAAGTCAGCTGTAGAATCAGTACCCTTAATAATTGCTTCAGCTGTTTCTCCATCAATAAAGGTGACTATAATAGGCATAGCCCCTTCAACAACATGGTTATTGGTAGCTATTAATAGTTCTGTTTCATTCTGGTCAATGATTATACCAGAACCACCACCCTGTTTCTCTTCATCAATTTGCTGGCCAAAGAAATCATATGTTTCAGTAAAAGTACCTGTAATTGTTACAATTGATGGCATTGTATCATTAACAACTTGTGTTACATCAGTATCAATTATATTATCCTCTATAACCTTGGTTTGTTCAATAGTAAATTTCTCTTTATTATTTTGATTAAGAAGATTATTACTTAGGTTAAGCTCAGGCTTAAATGCATAGACTAACTGATTAACTCCAATAAATGTTATAGCAGCTATTAGTCCAAAGGCAATCGCCTTAAATAAGAAACCAAAAAACTTTCTTACCCTTCCTTGCTCTTTAACTTCTTCTTTTTTATTGTCATCATTCCAATCAAATTGATTATAATTATTATAATCTTTGCTACTATTATATTCATTACTATTACTTGTCTTGTTAGAACCTGGGTAGTAATCACTTTCTATTTTTTTACTAAACCTATATTCGCCAGTTTCCTTATTGATATAGTAGCCTTCTGATTCCTTGCTCCTACTTTGGTTTTGCCAATAATTATATTCTGAATTGCTTTCATTATTCAAATTCTTTTCATCCTTCATATCTATTACCTCCTAACCACTTAAATTATCACCTAGTTATTAAGATTAAATCAAATAATACATATATACATAATAAGTTTGATTAACTAAACTATTATCTTCTATGTATAGTCTAACAAGATTTTGTGTAAAGAATGTGAAAAGTGAATTGATTTAATAAAAAAAGAGAGCATATAGCTTATAATATACTTATAGCTAGCTTGCTCTCTTTTATATATAACTTTTCTTTATAACTTAAGATGTTACTCATCATCACCTAACCCACTACGAATTAGGTTGATAATTTCACTTAGGGCTTCTTCCTCATCAGGACCCTCACAAATAATTTCTATTTCGTCATGTTGACTTACTCCAGCCCCTAAAAGGCCTAATACTGATTTTACATTTACACTAGTATTCCTATTCTTAAGGCTAATCTTAGACTCAAAGTCAGAGGCTTTTTTGCTAAGTAAGGTAGCAGGACGCAGGTGTATTCCAAGCTTATTCCATACAACAATTTTTTGACTTACCATTATTACCTCCCTAAATAAGAACGCCCTTGTCCTTGCCTTATTCTACATCTACAAGCCTTATTGGAACAGTTACCTTAAATAATTCTACCCCATCTATGCTAGGATCAAATAAAACAGTGGCATCCCCACTACTGCCTTCAAAGTCCGCTAAATCTATATAAGGATTAATATTACTGGTATTTATAGCTGATATTGCACTATTAAGTCCAGTTGCCTTAACAGCTAATGGGCCTGATTCCATGAATTCAACAGCGACGCCCATTGGTAGATTTTTTATCTTAATACTACTAGTAGGGAACATAATTTCCTTGTTCTCAAGAGGCTCTATGTCTACATTAATAACAGCATTCTGGTTAGAATCTATTAATATAACATCCTTATCAATAAAGTCATTAATATTAACCTCGTCTTCTATATCTTCCCTAGCTCCATTAATACTATAACTACCGGTAATTAGAGGTACCTTATCTAATTCTTGTCTAGTCCCTGCTATCTCAACTTCCTTTGGCTCATATTCAAAAGATACATAATCATATCCATAAGCAGGTGTGCCTTCTAGTTCTAAAAACAACTTTACTGTCTTTGTTTCTAATAAATTCACAGTAATGTTAAACTCATTATGACTTAATTCCATTTTTTCAGGATTCATCAAAGTCCCATTATGATCATATACTTGTGGGCTAGCGGTTATAGTAAAGGTTTCATCTGCACCTGTTACATCTACACCTACCACAACTTCTTTTATTTTTGAGATTACAGACTGGGCACCCTTAATCTGAACCAAATTAGGACTTGCTGTTTTTTCACTTATATAATAACCTTCCTTAATAGTACCTCTCTCAACAATATCCACCCTGAATTGCTCAGTGACAAGGTTTTCAAGACTTATCTTCATTGTTGTTACACTTTGGTCTATTATTTCTACTTGGTTTGCATATTTGGGAACAGAAACCTTGATTTCCATTGCATTTACTATAGATAATTCCTCAAGGTCGGCAGTTGCAATAAAGTCTGTCCTACTTAAATTTTCAATAATAGACCTTTTACCCTTAACTTTTATATCTATCTCTTCACCAGACACTATATTGTATACCTTATCAATAGAATCAATAGCCTCTTCATTAATTACAGTAACAGGAATTCCTTCAAAGTTTCCAACAATAGCTGGATCTTCTAGATTTATAACAATTAACCAAAGCAAAAATGCAATTGATAGGGATAAAATCTTAAGTCCAAGATTCCTAGTCAGTATCTCTTTCATTTTTTATCCTTCCCTTCCACAACTTGGGTTTTTTATCTTCTACTACTTTGTTTTGTAATGTTATAAGCCTATTCCTTAAATAATCTGCATCCACATTACGTATCAAAGTTCTATCAACTGCTACTGAAACCTTTCCTGTTTCTTCTGAAACTACTATAGTTAAGCTGTCAGTAGATTCACTTATTCCCAAAGCTGCCCTATGCCTAGTTCCTAGATCCTTACTAATTCCTGTATCTTCAGATAAGGGCAAATATGAAGTGGCTGCTACAATTCTGTTACCTCGTATTATCACCGCTCCATCATGTAGCGGAGTGTTTGTTTCAAATATGTTTATTAGCAATTGGCTACTAATTAGAGAATCTAAGGCAATCCCTGATTTTGCATATTCATTGAGGGGAACATCCTTTTCAATAACAATCAAGGCACCTGTCTTTGCCTTGGCTAAAGCAAAGGTTGCCCTAACAATCCCATCAATAGTTTCGTCAGAAAATCTTTCTGACTTATCCTTTGTGTCAAATAAAGGACTCATAATACTATTTTGTCCTAGCTGTTCTAGTGCCCGCCTAAATTCTGGTTGAAACACTATTACTAGAGCAATTATTCCTACATCTATAGTATTTCCAAAAATCCATATAATGGCGTCGAATTCTAATATTGTGGCTAGCATCCATAACAAAATCAGGACACCAATCCCCTTAAATAATGCCCAGGCTCTAGTTGTTTTAAACCAATTTATCAGTTGGTATAAAACAAACGCAATAATTGCGATCTCAATTATATCAGCCAAATTAATTTTAGGTATTGATATCCACGCTATATAATTTTTAAAAAAAGATCTTATAGCCTCCATGCAACCACTCTCGCTTCATAGTTAATAAAGAATCAATTATTAATTCTTAGAATTGACACCCTAAGTTTCTACCCTTGTCCTACTTTAATAGGTCATTTCTTAAAACTAATATTGCTACATATAAATACTTATCCAAAAACAGGGATCTTATGCTATTTGTAAAAAGCAACTTAATCCTAATCTATGTCATCAAAAAATAAATCGTCATCATTGTCATCATCAAAGTCATTAAAGAAGTCATCATCTGGATCATCATACTCATACTCTTGCTTTTTATTACGTCTTTGAGCATTGATTCTTTTAATATTTAGCTTTTGTTCTGATACTTCTATTTTAGGTACTGCCTTTACATAATAGTAATAATCATCATCTTCAAACTGTACATACTCAGTTCTAGAATAATCAAGTATTCTATAGAAAAATTGAACTACTAATGCTAAAAAGCCTGAGAATAGACTTCCAACAATCATCATTCCTATTTGTTCTGATATACCAAGACGTAAGTCTCCAACAAGGAAACCAAGAATACAAGTTAATGCACCAACTCCTACTGCAGCTTCGTGTGCATAATCAACCTTTAGACGTCTCACTATATAAGTAAGTAGTATAACCAAAGAAAATATCGAAATCGTTAGTAACATTTCAAGGTTACCTATTATACCGTCTATTACATAAGTATATATCTGTAATATATCTTCAACAGTATTCCCAAATTGCATATTAACTACTTCAATAATAATTTCAAACAAATATACAATTATTATTCCACATGCTGATGATATTATAGAAAGTGGTGAAAAGAATAATCCAAGTATAATAGGAACAAAGTAATGCATATTAAACAATGATAAAATCGGTATAGCTATTATAACAAAGCTTAACTCGGGCGTAAGATGTATATATAGGAAATACATGATTAATAATATAACAAGTAATATAACAGATAAGACCGGTGAAACAAAAAACACATGCAATATAGAAATAATAATAGCTAGTAAAACCAAAACTGCAGGTGGTGTAAATGCACATACTAAGGATAGTGCTAAAACAATAGGAAGAGACCTTAGTCTCTCGTCATACCCAATATTATTATTAATCGTTGTAAAGACAATAATTCCAATAATAAATTTAAAAATAGGTTCTATATAGATAGATAATTTTTGATATAAATTCTGTATCTTTAATTTCAGTTCCAACAGTGACATCATAATAATAGCCTCCTAAGTTACTCTTTAGCCACATCATCAGCAGCATAATATTTTCTTAATTTATTTAATAGATAATTGTACTTCATTAAGCCCTTTGTAGCCCTATTATACCTTATAGAGGCAGTTGCAGCAGCAATAGTAATATATAATAAGCTTACCATTAAATAAATTAATAAAACGTATTTCCCTATCGCTTCAAAATCAAGTTGCGTTAAGTTTAAAATTAAGTACTCCATGTGATAGAGGGCCGTCAACCCTACTATCAATAAGGTCCCAAGTGTAGAACATACAAATGCCTTAATCATCTGAAGGCGCAAATAATCTGTTTTAAAAAACTTATTGATTTTTAAGTCTTGCCTGCCTTCTTTTTCCCTATAGATAGCTAGTTTTGTCATGACTCGAACTTTATCCTGGTTTAACACTATCCTACCTCCATTAATAATTATCTAGTATTAATATTTAGTATGTTTTCTATAATCTTATTACCATTCTAGTTAGCAACATGGCCTTAATTATCTCTTGTACTATTACTCCATTACAAATGCATGTTTTCACAGCATTATTAGTTATTATAACATAATCAATATCCATTTACGACCCTTTTTTCATTTTTATCCAGTGTAATACCCCACAAAAAAGCATGGTACCATAGCCCTTATAAACACAGTTTTTGGTTTATAAGGGCTATGATACCATTTATATATTATTATATATAATTTAGCCTTAATATTTTTAATCTTCTAATCTCTTCATAGTTGGGAACTTTTTATAATACATCTTCATATCTCTCCATTTCCCTTTATTTCAGTGAATCGTCTATTCTCTACGGTCTTCATAGAAGCTTACCACACCCCATATCAGCATACCTTTTTGTTGTAGTACACGTTGTACTTTGGGGTCGTTTGTTGTAGTGAATCTAAACTCTTTAGGATGAGAACTTTCCTTCCCATCATGTTAAATTGTTCTTAGAAAAAGTCTATCTTCTTTGATAACTCTTCCAGTGATTCCTGCTTCTTACTATAATTGATTTCTGTGTAAATGTCCAGCGTTGTTTCGATATTAGCATGTCCCATAATCTCCTGTATAACTTTCACATTAGTTTCATTCTCACAAAGTCTGGAACAAAATGTGTGTCTCAGATGATGTGCTGAGAAGTGTGGAATAATTACCGGCTCTCTATGCTCTTTCTTGGCATCAATGATTTCTCTTGCATTGTGGCTCTCAGAAATTCTCTTGATTGCTGAGTTGATACAGTGAGGATTATGAAGTGAGCCATTTCTATTGCTAAAAATGAAACCGTTCATTCCGTCCACTTCTGCCACACAAAAGCCGTCTTTTTTCTGTCTGTCGTATTCGTTCTTCAACGCATCGTACACGGTGTCCATCATCGGAATAAGTCGAGTTCCGGCTTCGGTCTTTGGCTTTGAAACCCCAAAGCAAACCTTTTCTCTTCTTGTGTAATACGTAACCGCATGATTCACATTGATGTTTCGATGCTTAAAATCAACATCTTTCCATCTAAGTCCGATACACTCTCCAATACGCATCCCTGTACCAAGTAAGGTAACAAACAACGGATACCAATGATAGTATTCCGGAGAATAACGAATCGCATCAATAAAAGCTTTCTGTTGCTCTACTGTAAGTGCATGACGTATGCCTTTGTTCTTTCCACTATTCTTTTTAATCTCAGCCATTACACCATCCGTAGGATTCTTTCGGATAATATCGTCTCTGACTGCCATATCGAATATCGGATGAATTATCGTGTGGATGTTATCCAAGGTATTCACCGCAATATTCTTGTCATTCATCAGATGATAATAGAACATCTTCACATCTGTATATTTGACATCTGCAATCAATCTGTTACCGAATTCATCTCTGACGAATCTGTTATACATATAGATGTAATTGCTTCTGGTGGTCTCACGCAAATTGTACTTGGTACTCATATATCTATCGAATGCCATGTTAATTGTTGCTCGTCCACCCACATAGAAATCCAGTCCATCCATCTGACATCGGATCAAATCTTGTTCTTTCTCTCTAAGTGTAAATAAGTCTTTGGAATACACGTAACAACGCTTTCCGTATGGGTCTACATATGTGTATATGTACATCCCATCAATCTTTCTTTGGGATTCTCCCTTTTGAAGAACTCGTCCTTTGCTGTCCTTCCTCTGTTTTACTTTTGCCATCGTATCTCTCCTTCCTAATAGGAAAGGAAAGAAGCCTCTCTAGCCTATGCTTGGTCAGTCTCTTCATCTCTATGCAGGAATTCTAACCTCTCAAGCACGACCTGCGATATGGTCTTGTGATGCTCTTCGGCATACTTCGTAATCTGATTATGTTCGTCCAAAGTCACACGTACCCCTAATACTTTCTTCTTGGGATTATCAACTTGTGGTCGTCCATTTACATTCATACTGCTACCTCCGAATCATCTTATAATAAGTATATCACAGTTTCTATAAATGTTCAACACTTGTTAAACAAAAACTAAAACTTTTTATCTATACAAACCAGCCATATCCGGAACAAACTTCTTTGCCATTCCTTCATACTCGCCAGGGATTCTAAACTGCTCCAAATAGGCTTCGAATATATC
>JAAYRG010000132.1 GCA_012518885.1 Clostridiales bacterium
TATCAGTTACATACGTTTTTGTTTTACTTACCAATTCTTTTTAATAAGAAAGGTATAGCCTCTTCAAAGTTAACTCCGTAATCACGTCCGTTTGGATCTTCTACAGTAAGTTGAATAGACTTAGCAGTATAATCTGCTGCTATAGGCAGGGCTTCTTGCCAGCTAAGGTCATTAGCAAGAGAACCTACTAGAGTACTTGAGAATACATCTCCTGTACCATGGTAGCTTACATCGATTCTATCATGCTCATAGTAGAAGTATTCATTTTTTTCACGGTCATAGCCCATAACGCCTGTAGAACCTTCTTTAAAACCTACACCTGTTAAAATGGAAATCCTAGCTCCTAGGTCAGCTAGTTTTCCAAGCATTTCTTTAATATAGGCTTCATCATAAGATTCTTTATATTCCATGTCAACCATAAAGGAGGCCTCAGTTATATTAGGAACAATAATATCTGCCTTAGAGCAAAGTTTAGCCATAGCTTTTGCAAAGGTTTCATCAAATGCAGGATATAATTTTCCGTTGTCTGCCATAGCAGGGTCGACAACAATTAAATTATCCTTAGTTTTAAAATCATCAAATAATTTAGCAATTATATCAATCTGTTCTATAGAGCCTAAATAGCCTGTATAGATGCAGTCAAATCCAATATTTTCGCTCTTCCAATGTTTTGTTATTGGTTCAATTTGGTCTGTTAAGTCCTTGAAAGTAAAATTATTAAACATTGTATGGGTTGATAGTACAGCAGTAGGGATTATTGCTGTTTCTACTCCTAAAGCAGAGATAATTGGAAGTGCAACAGTAAGTGAACACTTTCCAACGCAAGAAATATCTTGTATGGTCAAAATTCTTTTCATCTGTGTAAATCTCCTTTACAATTTATCTTTGTACTATTATACTAGACTTTGACCATAAGGAAATACCCAAAATATTTATATTTGATATGGTCAGATTGGAGGTAGTATGTTAACTTACTCTTTTGATGATAGAGGGGATAATACCCTGTATGAACATTTGTATAAGCAGATTAAGAATGATATTAAAAACAAAGAGCTAAAGCCAGGTGAAAAGCTCCCTTCTAAGCGAGCACTAGCAAAGCACCTTGATATAAGTACTATCACAGTTGAGAATGCCTATAACCAGTTGGCAGCAGAAGGTTATATATATTCTGTGCCTAGGAGTGGTTTTTATGTTAGTGAGATCCAGGTAGATGATTTTGACCTTAATATAATAGATGATACTATATCTCTAAATGCCAATGACCAAGCTCCTCTTACTACTAATGAGCAAGAATTAAATAGTCAATCATCTAACCTAAGTAACATTAGTGATAAATATAAAGAATATATAGATATAGAAAAAAGGCCAGATTATTTTATAGACCTAGCAAGTAATTCTACCCTTATAGATAACTTTCCCTTTTCAATATGGTCAAAGCTTATGAGGGAAACTATGTCTAATAATAAAGAAGAACTAATGACGAAGTCTCCCTCGATTGGGGTTTACCGCTTACGGGCAGCCATAGCTAAGTATTTGTATGAGTTTAGGGGTATGAAGGTAGAGCCTAACCAGATTGTAGTAGGGGCGGGTACTGAATACCTTTATGGTATAATTATTAAGTTACTTGGCCACGAGAGGGTATACGGAGTAGAAGACCCTGGTTATCAGAAGTTATCTAGGATTTACCAAGCAAACAAGGTAAAATGTGTCCATATCCCCTTAGATAGTGAGGGGATTGATATTAGCTATCTAGAAGAATCTGAAGTTGATGTCCTTCATATTACACCGTCCCACCATTTCCCGACAGGAATAGTGACCCCAATAACTAGGCGATTTGAACTTTTATCATGGGCATCAAAGTCAAGAAAGAGGTATATACTAGAAGACGATTATGATAGTGAGTTTAGATTAATTGGAAAGCCAATACCTTCATTACAGAGTATAGATACTTCTGAAAAGGTAATCTATATGAATACTTTTTCTAAGAGCTTAACTTCAACTATTCGTATTAGTTATATGGTCTTACCAAAGTCTCTTATGGAGAAATATAACAAGGAACTTAGTTTTTATTCATGTACTGTATCAAACTTTGAACAATATACCCTGGCTAAATTTATAGAGGAAGGCTTTTTTGAGAAGCACATTAATAGGATGCGCACCTACTATAAGAATATTAGAAATGCAATTCTAACAAGCATTAGACATAAGGTTTCGATGAATAGGGTGCGTATTATGGAAGAGAATTCGGGCCTTCATTTTCTCCTAGAAGTTGATACTAGTTTATCTGATAAAGAAATAGTTGAGCTTGCAAGAGAACAAGGAATTAACATATCCTGTCTTAGCCAGTATTATTATGATGAAACCCATGCAAAGAAACATACTCTAGTAATAAACTATTCAGGACTTGAAGAGGATAAGATTGATGAGGGTGTAGAACGCTTATTTAAGATATTTAGGTAGATAAGGAAAATGCATTATAATAGAATACATAAAGGCTAGATTGTGTTTAAAACTAATCTAGCCTTGAATTATTTAATTGATTATAAAAATTTAATAGAGATTGGCTTTTATTAACCTAGTACGGATTTGGGGGCCTATATAGGA
>JAAYRG010000133.1 GCA_012518885.1 Clostridiales bacterium
AGTTCTTTATCAATATTTTCTTTATTCTAGTTTAAAATGGGTATAAATAAAAAATAAAGGGCTAGGATTTTATCCTATGCCCAATATTATACTTATATCTCTACTCTTGTCCTAGTACTTTTTTATGCCCCATAAGTTGTTTTTCTTAAGTTCAATATACTCCTTGTAAGCCTTTTCTAATATCTGCTTCTCATTATTGAACTTAAGCAAATGATAAGCCTCATGGTACTTATAATATCCCGAATCCATAAAGTACTCTTCTCTTTGCGGTTTACTAAAGTAACTCTCAGCCATCATTAGATACCAATGTACATCTTTGACTACTTTGTTATGTGGTGTGTTGAATGTATATTGACTTTTACCAACATATTTAATTATGGAAGTATCTGCTCCAGTCTCTTCTTTTACTTCTCTAGATGCAGTTTCTTTATATTCTTCGCCCTCTTCCACAGTTCCTTTTGGTAGAACCCAACCTTCATACCTGTTTTTATAGTTTTTATACAGCAGTAAAATCTTTCCTCTGAATATAACTACACCACCACAGCTAGTTGCTTCAATCAATGCAATCCCTCCTGATTCGGTGTAACTTATTTAGTATAGTATAAAACATTAGAAGGTATAGTTCAAGGTTATTTATTATTAAAATAAGTATTGAAAATCTCCTTAGCAATAGGAACAGCATTCTTACTACTAGAACCAGCGTTCTCTAAAATAATTGTAACTGCAATCTCAGCCTTATCTGTATTAGCAAAGCCTATAAACCATGAATGGGCCTTACTTCCTACCTGGTTTTGGGCTGTTCCTGTCTTACCTGCTGCTGTGTATTTATCACTTTGTAAACTTGTTGCTGTTCCTGAACTTACAACTTCTGCCATATAGTCGGTTAAAACTCTAGCCTCACTTGCTTCAATGTTTTTAGTCTTAATTTCTGGAGTAAACTTCTTTATGACTTTACCGTCAGAATTAGATATATAATCTGTAAAGTATAATTCCATACCTACTCCACCATTAGCAAGGGCACTAATAAATTCTGCCATTGCAATAGGGCTAACTTTCACATTTTCTTGACCTATAACAGTATGAACGTGGTTATAGTCTAAGTTACTTGGCAGATAGGTAGCTAGATTAAGTGATTCAATAGTTGCTTTAAACTTAATAGGGTCAAGACTCTGACCAATATAGCCCATAGCGCAATTACACGATAGTGCAATAGTTTTCTTTAAATCAACCTTACCATGAGCTCTACCACAAGTAATCTTCCCATTGGGTCCACTATATGTTCCATCACAGTCATAAGTAAAATTCTCATAATCCTGATTTTGTCTAATATATTCAAGAACTGTTACAATCTTAAATATTGAACCTGGTGGATAGGCTTCACTAGTAGCCCTATTCATAAGGGGTTTATTAGTATTATCATCTCTAATATCCTCCCATATGTTATCAATATTATTAGGGTCATAAGTTGGCTTTGACACCATAGCAAGGATCTTACCTGATGATGGTTCAGTTACAATAATAGCCCCCTTATTCTTTCCTAAACTATCATATGCCACCTTTTGCAAGTCATAGTTTAGTGTTGTTACTACATTGTCTCCTAGATTCTTTTGACCAGTTAGGTCCATGAATATCTTCTTAAGACCGTAAGTATTAGAAGTTAGTAATCTGAAATTTTCAGATGATTCTATACCAGTTCTTCCCTTTGAAAATCTACCAACGGCATGGGCAAATAAATCACCATAAGGATAAACTCTTACCTCACTTCCATCATCCCTTACAAGTGTATGGGCAAGGGTTTTACCATCTGCCGATAGGATATCTCCCCTAACAATTTGTTCAGAAAGCAAATCCTGCCTCTTGTTGTAGGAGTTGTTAATAATATCCTCACTCTTTGTTACCATAAAGTAAGCATAATAGCAAATTACTAATATAAATAAGCCAATAATAATATAAGCTATATTTATTATTTCTTTTGAATCATCAACTTGCCTAATATTTATACCACTATCTACTTTATCTACTTTTCCAGTTCTATTATCATTAAGCTTATTTTCACTTAAACTACTTTTTGCTTTCTTCTTAACCTTTGCTTTTTTTATGTCCGTATTAATAGTTGGATCTTTTCTTTTTGGGCCTTGGCTTTTTCTAGGAGCACTTCCTGTCTTTTTGACCTTTGCTTTATTACTAGTCTTGTTTCTCTTCATAAATATTTGGCACAGGGACCTAGACCCTAATCTCTTGAAGGAGTGCCTTCCTCCTCTCTATATTCCTTAGTCATATCTTGATTTAGGATAAATATCCCCTCGATTATTGCAAACATAATTGCACTACTTAAGATAGACGACCCACCATAACTTATAAATGGTAGGGTTACTCCAGTTGAAGGGATAAACTTAGTTACTCCACCAATTGATAAAAATCCCTGGAATCCAATCATTGATGTAAGTCCTAAGGCTACAAGTTTATAAAACTTACCCTGGATTTTAGCTGATATATTATAGGCCATTATGAGGGTTGTAATATTAATAAGGATTAAACAAATAGCATAAATACCGCCCATTTCCTCACTGATAGCAGAAAATATAAAGTCACTATCTACAATAGGTATACTCTCTGGCAACCCTTTTGTAAGTCCCATACCATACCACCCGCCAGTACTAATAGCAAATAGGGATTGGGAAACCTGATAACCCTCATTATCTATAACAGAAAAGGGGTCTTGCCAGGCTATTACCCTTACCCTAACATGACTAAATAAGTTGTAGGCAAGATAGGATGCAACAATTCCTGCACCAAGGCCTGCAAAGAAATACAAGGGCTTCTTGGTTGCTACGTAGAGCATTATCAGATAGGCAACATAGAAAATTAAGGCACCACCTAAATCCCTTTGAAAAACTAGAATTAAAACGTGGCAGGCTGCAAGGATTGTAACCTTTACCAAGTGTTTAAATTCTGTACTTTGGGATAAAAGGCCTGCAATAGCAAATATAAATAGGATTTTTACAAACTCAGATGGCTGAACTGAAAAACCACCAATAAGAATCCAGTTAGTTGCACCACGGTACTCACTACCTATAACAAAAACACTTAGAAGGGCCACAATTCCTAGAAAACCATATGCCCAACCAAACTTTGTAATAACCTTAAGCTTTGCCACAAAAAGTGGTATAAACAGGCTAATAAAGAAGGAAATTGAAATAACTACAAACTGCTTTATAGCCTTATCAAAAGATACCCTTGTAAGAATTATTAAACCTGTAACAACAAAAAACATTACATTATTTAATAGAAGCCTTGATAAGTTTGGATATACCCACTGGTACAAGGCAAAAAACAAGGCTAAAACCACAACCTGGCTAATATAAAATATAAGGATTTTTTCATTCTTTATATTAATAAAAAGAACTAGATAAGCAATAAAATGAATATAGAATATCAATCTTCTCATTTTATTAATCAGCTTTCGCTTCTTATCATCTTCTTTAATATTAAAAGAACGAAACCCATGATAAGTATAGGCAATAATTAGTATTACCATAATATACTTAGAAATATTAGTGATTAAAAACTCCATAAGTTACCTCATGTTTTCTATTTTATTCAATCCCCCTATTAAAATGTACACGTGTAAAACTATCAAGTTCTTCAATCTTTAAATTGTTATAATAATATACTTGGATAAACTTATCTAAGACATCACTAGTCTCTTTCCTTGTTTCTATAGTGAAATCTAATCGTACATTTTTAACATTAAGACTTAAGACATCCCTACTATTAGTTAGTAGTGATTGGGGGAGGCTGTTATAAATAGTATTATAGCAATGTCTACAGTTTCTAACAACTGGGAACTTAACATTTAAACGGTCTACTAATCTTAAGTTTTTCTTATCATTACCACAACAGTAAGTAGTTCGTGGTTTGTTTAAATGGTTATTATCCCCTCCTTCTACCGTTTTCATTGGACATTGGGAAGTAACCATTAGGGGAGTCCTTCCATAAACAATAAAGTCATGATACAAGCCTGTAAGCTTATCTAGTTCATGTTTGTTTAGTTCAACAGGTACTGTAAACTTATCTAGACCTAGTCTAGACCAGAATTTAGCTGCTTCTTCATTCATTATATACAAGTTATAATCTGTAATAATATCCTTCTTATCAAGGTTTTTGTCTAGTATATCTTTGACAAAAGAGTATTCTTCTAGATTACGTATTACAAACCCATCAAGGTTCTTATCTTTAAATAAAGAATTATCCTCTTGTCTATGAGCATCAAAATAATCATAAGTAACCCTGCGAAAGATATGGGGCATATATAGGTAAGTTCTTTTATTTGCTGCCTTTACCAGTGCTAAAAGGTCTTTAATTTCCCTTAAATTATAACCCTCGATATCACTATCTATATATATACTAGTAATTTCTGGCCTGCTTATAGCTTCTTCTAATTGGTCTTTGCTTTGAACAGTTACTACTAGACCTGGTTTATCCTTGTCTACTTTTCTTACATCTTCCCTGTTTAAGTAAGAGTTAAGGCAATTCTCATCCTTAACCTCTTTCTTATCCCTATGAAATCTACTAATGAGAGCATGTTCTAACTTATCTATTCCTTGTCTCCTTAATTCATTAAGCTGGCTAACAGGTATAAACGGACTACCATTAATCTTTATATCTAGCTTGTTAAATTCAAAATTAGTATCATTAATCTTTGATACTTGCTTTATAATCTTCTCTTCTGACATTGGAGCATTTTTAGCTTCCAAAACTACAGGACCTGATACACTTACTCTTATACCATCCTTGTCCAGGCTAAGCTCAAGCTCTTTTCCAACAGTTACATCCACAAAACCATTAATAGCAACTTTTTTACTGCCAAGTACATACTCACCTTCAAGGTAATCAATAAGGGAGTTATTTCTTACTCTAAATACCCGAGCACCCCTTTCTATACTTACCCTTCTATCATAATTAGTCTCAGTAATTGACCCTGCTTCTTGGCTAAGACCTGTTGTATATTCATATGTCTTATTATCATCATGGCCACTTACTACCTTTAGAACGTCACCCTTATTAATATCTTTAGTTAGCTTAATAGATAACCTACCCTTAGCTACTTTACTTACGTAGCCAACCTCTAGACCACTATGGTTTGGCTTATCTAGGGTAATCATACTTCTACCATTTCGATTTTGCATATAACCCTTTGTAAACCCACCACGATTATAAATATCTAGTAGGTTCATTTTGTCTTCTTCGTATTCTTTTCTATTGTCAAAAAGATACTTCTCATATCCTTCCCTACCAAGTTCTAAGTATTTTTGGACATACTTCTTGTAGGTATAGGTTGTAAGACCAGTATATTCTGGTCGCTTCATTCGTCCTTCTATTTTAAAGGAATCAATACCTGCATCTATCATATCAGGGATTAAATCAAGGGTAGATATATCCTTAGGACTTAGTAAGTATCTCTCTTCCTCCTTTGATAGCCTTATATCCTTAGATGGGTCATTGCTATCTATCTCTTCTACAAGAGTATAGGGTAACCTACATGGTTGGCCACACCTACCCCTATTACCGCTTCTACCTGATAGAACACTACTCATTAAACATTGACCCGAATAGCAGTAGCAAAGGGCTCCATGTACAAATACTTCGATTTCAAGATCAGTCTTTTTTCTTAGGTCTATAAGCTCTGATAAGCTAAGTTCTCTAGATGGAACAAATCTTGTAACTCCAAAATCCTTTAGTACATTAGCCCCTTGGGCCATGTTAAGGCTCATTTGGGTACTTGCATGGATTGGAAGGTCAGGAAAATGGTCGTGAATAAAATTAAGTACCCCTAAGTCTTGTACTATAACGGCATCTAGGCCAGCATTATAATACTTATATAAATACTCATAAAGTTCGTCCTTTAGTTCATTATTCTTAAGTAATGTATTAACTGTCAAATATATGCTCTTATCATGGATATGGGCATACTCTATTGCTTTTGTTAAGTGGTCCTGGTCCGGATTTTGTGCGTAAGCTCTGGCCCCAAACTTAGAACCACCTATATAAATTGCATCACATGATGCATTAACTGCTGCCTTTAAACTCTCTATGGAACCCGCAGGCGCAAGAATCTCAACCTTGTTCATTGATAACCTCCTAAAATAAAAAACCGCCTAGAAAAGACATTATAGTCTTAACTATGCGGAATCAAACATATAAAAGTCTAATCTATATTATACAAAAAATATTAATTATTGTCTAGACGAATAAGCTTATGCTGGACATTAGCCAGTTCCTTTTTTAATTCTTTAATTTCTTCCTCGGCCGCCTCTAAATCTGATCTTGTAGAAACAAGTTCATGCCTAAGATTATATATTTCAGTATTATTCTCATCATTTTTCGCCTGTATTAGCTCGATTTGTTCTTTAGCTTTAAAGTAATCGTCTGCAATATTAATCTCAATGAGGATATTCCTCATATCTCTATCTAAGTGCTTATAAATATCTTGCTTTTTGAATTCGCTATACTTTCTGTTAATATATGAGGCAATCTTTTGCAAGTAATCTGGGCTTTCATAACCACCTAGTATATATTGCTTATTATTAATAATAACTTCTACTGTATTCTTTTTATTCATTAACCTCACCCCGCTATATTGATCAATTAGATAGATTGCAGACCTTGTATAATAGTACAAAAAAATACATAATATTACTAAATAATACATCCTTATCTTATTATAAACTAAAGCCTCTTCCTTTACAAGTATAACTTAATTAGCCCTTTTAATACCTAAGTGATTATAGGCTAAGTCAGATACTACTCTTCCCCTCGGAGTCCTAAGTATAAGGCCGTTTTGTACTAGGTAGGGTTCATAGACCTCTTCTATAGTACCAGGGTCTTCACCTATAGTTGTTGATATTGTTTCTATACCAACAGGTCCTCCCCCAAAGTTTTCTATCATTGAATAAAGAATCTCTCTATCAGTATTATCAAGACCAAGCTTGTCCACTTCTAGAAGGTCTAGGGACTGCTCTGCTACTTCTTTAGTTATTTTTCCACTATACTTAACTTGGGCAAAGTCTCTAACCCTTCTAAGCAATCTGTTGGCTAACCTTGGAGTACCTCTTGACCTTCTTGCAAGTTCTAAGGCTCCATCTTCATCTATCTCTATATGAAAAATATGGGCAGACCTTGTAATTATCTCCTTTAACTCATCTATGGTGTAAAACTCAAGACGGTTAACTACACCAAACCTATCCCTAAGTGGAGGAGTAAGCATACCTGCCCTAGTTGTTGCTCCAACAAGGGTAAACTTAGGTAAATCTATTCTTATTGACCTGGCTGTTGCACCTTTACCAATAACTATATCTATTACAAAATCTTCCATGGCAGGATACATAAGTTCTTCTACCTGATTGTTTAATCGATGAATCTCATCAATAAACAAGACATCCCCCTCATGAAGGTTGTTAAGGATAGCAGCCATTTCGCCTGGCTTTTCAATTGCTGGCCCAGAAGTTACCTTCATGTTAACATTCATTTCATTAGCTATAATTCCTGCTAGTGTAGTTTTACCTAGTCCTGGAGGACCATAAAAAAGAACATGGTCAAGGGGCTCCCCTCTTAACTTGGCAGCCTTAACATAGACCTTAAGGTTCTCCTTAATCTTGCTTTGACCTATGTAATCGTCAAGACACTGGGGCCTTAACTCGTTTTCTATTGTCCTATCTTCTTCTAATATCTCTGTTGTAATAATTCTACGCTCCATAATTACTTCCTTACCCTAAATTATACTAAAGCCTTTAGGCTTAGCTTAATTGCTTCTTCTGCAGTCATTCTATCATCTATGTTGATACTCTTAACAGCCTTTAAGGCATCACTTCTTGAGTATCCAAGAACTAATAGGGCTTCAATTGCTTCGTTTCTAACCTGCATTATATTACCTGAACCCAAATTAGAACCAGTATCATTATTACTCAATTTTAGCTCAAAACTCTCTACTAAAGTGACCTTGTCTTTAAGTTCAAGGATTAGTTTTTTGGCTGTTTTAATTCCTATACCAGGAGCCTTTGTTATGGTCTTTACATCTTCTGATAATATGGCAAATCGCAAATCATCAGGACTTAAGGCAGATAAGATACCTAGGGCACCCTTAGGTCCAATTCCAGATACTGTAATAAGCAATTTAAATACTTCTAAATCATCATTACTTATAAATCCATATAAGGCAAAGATATCTTCTCTTACATGAAGATAGGTAAAGACCTTTATATGGGAACCAATATTAGGTAGATTGTCTATTGCTGAAAGAGGCATCATTATGTTGTAGCCAAGTCCATTTTGTTCTATTATTATGCTATCGCTACCGATGGCCACTAGTTCACCTTTTATATATGCTATCATTTTATACTCCTTAAAGTAACTTGCTAATCCCATATATTATACTAATTTTATTTGATTTTATCAAGGAAAACCAAAACAAATGTTCACACTTATATTAAAGTTTGAAATAAATTCATTACATACTGGTAGACCTTAAGGGAGATGGGCCTATTCTTCCATTGGTCATAGTCAACTAGGCTACACTCTTCCATAGTCTTTACTGCATCATCATATATGTCTTTAATAGTATCTTGGTCACAGAAAAAGAGGCCATCTTCGTAATGTAGATAAAAGCTTCTATAGTCCATATTAATAGTACCTACAACACCACATGATTCATTAATAATAATCTTGCTGTGGATAAAGCCTGGCATATATTCAAGTATTTTAACGCCCCCTTCTAGGAGTGGACCATAATTATACTCTGTAAGGAGCTTTACATTCTTTTTGTCTGGAATATATGGAGTTACTATCCTTACATCCACACCTGATTTGGCGGCCGTAATAAGGGCCTCCTTCAAGTCATCTTCTATAACTAGGTAAGGGGTTGCTATATACAAATACTCCCTAGCATTATATATTATCTGCCTATACAGGCTCTCGATTGGATTTTCTGGATTATTAGCTGGTCCATCTGATACCACATGGCAAAAGACATCATTTTCTTCAAACTTCCCTGTTGGCCTATATTTGTTATAGTCATACTTAGGTAGTTTCCCGCACAACTCCCACATCTGCATAAAGATAACACTAAATCCCCAGGCAGCATCTCCAATTACCCTAATCGCAGAGTCTTTCCATACCCCAAACCTATCAATAAGGTTTGCATATTCATCTGCTAAGTTTATTCCTCCTGTGTAGGCACTATTTCCATCAATTACAATAATCTTTTGATGGCTTCTGTAATTAAGATATAGTCTATTAGTATACCTATGAATTGGGTTAAATACTGCAACTTCTATACCTGCATCTTCAAGTTTCTTCTTGAAATTCTTTGGTGTACGAAGGGAGGCTCCAAAGTCGTCATACATAAACTTTACTTCTACTCCCTCTGTTACCTTCTGACTAAGTATCTTAAATAGTTCATCTAACAAAACACCTTGGGCGACAATATAAAAATTAACAAAAACAAATTTCTTTGCCTTCTTTATATCACTAAGGATATCCCTAAATACATCTTCACCAGAGGAATAGTACTTTAACTTATTGTTCTTAAATAATGGGTACTGATGATTTTCTAAATAAATAGATATATTGTTAAGATGTGGATATTGCTTTGCAAAATCTTCCCTTAGGCCCTCTTCTTGAACCAAGTACTCATCACTATTGGCAGTAAGAAACTTATCTATCTTCTTTTCCATTCTATTTTTAGAAAACCTATTGCCCCATAGCAAAAACATGATATGTCCAGTTAAAGGAAATATCATAAAGGTACATAACCAGGCTATTTTGTAGGATGAGTTCCTATAGGTATTAACCAAAAATATACCAAATAAAATTCCTATTAACTGAAGACACCAATAGATATAGACATAGTTACCCCTTAGCCAATACGTAAAGAAAAAAACTATTAAAAGTTGTAATAATACTAGCAAGCCAACTACCACAATCCGTATAAAACCACTTACACGAATTTGGGCAGTTCCCTTAAGCTCTTCTAAGTTTTTCATAAAGTCTTTAGTTTCCATCGGACACCCCCATGTTTCCTTAGAATATTTAACTACTTGTTTTTAATTATCTGTTTGTATAAAATAATAATACAATCCTAAAAACAAAAGATACTTTTTCTAATTAACCCTGATTAAAATATTACTATAAAACCTTATTATTTTAAATATTTCATATTAGGAAGGTAAAATATGTTAACTTTTATAAAAGAAATTAAAAACACCCTAACTTACCCAATATACCAACCCTATAAGATAGATGAAGTAATCTTCTTCGATATAGAAACTACAGGTCTTTCAGCTAAAACGTCCCTTGTCTATCTTATAGGCTGTATGTATTACCAAGAAGGAAACTGGCATCTTCTCCAGTGGCTTATTAGTGACCCTAACAATGAGAAAGACCTTCTAATTGCCTTCGCAGCTAAATTAAAAACCTATAAGCGTATTATACACTATAATGGTTCAGGTTTCGATATACCATATTTAACCTACAAGTACAAAAGTTATAATATTGAAAGTCCCTTTTCATCCATTGATAGTTTGGATATATACAAGGCTATTATACCATATAAAAGATTGTTTCCCCTTCCAAATTATAAACTTCAAACCCTGCAAAAGTACCTTGGCTTTAAAAGAGAGGACAACTCTTCTGGCGACCAATTAATAAAGGTTTATACCCAGTACATAGGCATGTCTAAAGTTGATAAGCTAAGAACCTATAATAGTTCTCCTGGCAAAAAACAAGGTGTTTCTAAGGAACTTCAGGACATCCTGCTACTCCATAATTATGATGATATTGCAGGCATGTTAGAATGCAGTAACATCCTTGCTTATATTGACTTTTTAAGTACGGGAACCTATTCTTTAGATAATTTGGAAATCAAGCATGACTGTAAGGACTCTTATATTAATATTTCTATTAGATATCCTATGATTTTTCCTTATAAGATAGAATGGCTAGTTCCCTTTGACAAGGGGTTAGACCCCCTTCACAATGATAAGAAGGGATATAATTATTACTTAGTAAAAATTGAAGATAGGCACATTAATATCAGATGTCCTCTTGTAAGAGCTAGGCTTAAATACTTTTTTGATAATTATAGGGATTACTATTACCTCCCCCTAGAAGATACTGCCATACACAAGAGTCTTGCTACCTACGTAGATAAGGACTACAAAACAAAAGCCAAGCCTTCTAATTGTTATACTCCTTTAGAAAGCATTTTTGTCCCTATAGCTGCTCCTAGTATATTCAAAGAATACAATATTAAGACCTTTAAAGATGACTACAATTCTTCTTCAAATTATATAGAACTTGATTCTATAACTAGTTCTAATGATAACTTAGTCTTATGGCTAGAGTCCTTACTGGAAAATGCCAGAACTAATAAAAACACTCTTATAAATCAGTAATACTTTGTAAGACATATCTCCTTTTATATGAATAATTTTCTTAGTATGTTAAATAATATCTTTGAAGCTAATATTACAAAATATAAAAGGAGAATGATTATGGCAAAAAACAGAAAGCAAAATCGCGCTTCTAATAAGTCATCCAAAAATGCCAACAAGACAAACACAAGCAATGTGAAGGTACAAAACAATTCTAGAAACGAATCAAAACCTGATGATGTTCCTCGCAGAGACGGACCTGGAGGAAACTAATTAATAATCTTCTATATGAAAAAAGGCTGACCCTAGG